>NZ_JBHTVC010000016.1:0-83852 GCF_042793275.1 Isoptericola sp. NPDC056578 | reverse complement strand
GCGGCAGGTCTTCGGCTGGGCCGCGGGCGGGGCGGGGCCGTACGCGGGGGCGCGCCACACCCGACCCCGCCCCGGGACGCAGCGGGCCCGCCCCCCCCCGGCCCCCCCCCGGGGGCGCGGCACCGCCGTCCGGAGCGCCGCGGCCGTGCCGCCGCCTGGCGCAAGCGGGCGGAGATCGCCCTGTTCGTGACGCCGGCGCTCGCGCTCCTCGTGGCCTTCGTGGTGGTCCCGATCGCCACGGCCGTGCAGATGTCGCTGTACAAGTGGAAGGGCTTCGGCCCGATGGTCGACTTCGTCGGCCTGCGCAACTACGTGTCGGTGCTGACCAACGAGGTGTTCACCGACGCCGTCGTGCACAACCTCATCATCGTGGTGGGCTCGATCCTGCTGCAGCTGCCGCTCGGGCTCGCGATCGCCCTGCTGCTCAACCGCAAGATGTGGGGCCAGGGCCTGCTGCGCACGATCATCTTCGTGCCGTACGTGCTGGCGGAGGTCATCGCCGGCGTCGTGTGGTTCCAGCTGCTGCAGCCGCAGTACGGCGTCATCGACACGCTGCTCGCCGCCGTGGGCCTGCACGGGCCGGAGCAGGGCTTCCTCGGCACGCCCGAGTACGCGCTGTGGACCGTGCTCGTGGTGCTCACCTGGAAGTACCTCGGCCTCGCCGTGATCCTCTTCCTCGCCGGCCTGCAGGGCGTGCCCGACGAGCTGTACGAGGCCGCACAGCTCGACGGCGCCTCCTGGTGGCAGGTGCAGCGCCGCATCACCATCCCCCTGCTCGGCCCGACCATGCGCACCTGGGGCTTCCTGTCGATGATCGGCTCGCTCCAGCTCTTCGACATGGTGTGGATCCTCACCGGCGGCGGACCCGCGAACGCCACGACGACGATGGCGACGTTCCTCGTCAACGAGGGCACCAAGCGGCAGAACTTCGGCATCGCCGGCGCCGCCTCCGTGGTGCTGTTCGTCATCGCGCTGGTGCTCGCGCTCGCGTACCAGAAGTTCATCCTGAGCCGCGACAGCAAGGAGGGCGGCCGATGAGCGCCGTGACGACCCCCGCCCGCACCTCTGGCCGCAACCCCGCCCGTGCGTCGTCCGGCGGGGCGCGGAAGAAGACGTTCTCCGGCGGGAGCCCGCTGGTCTACGCGATCGCCCTCGTCGTGGTGGCGGTGACCCTCGGGCCCGTGCTGTACGGCGTGCTCGGCGGGTTCCGCTCCAACGCCCAGCTCGCGGAGGACCCGGCCGGCCTGCCCAGCCCGTGGGTGTGGGACAACTACGCCGGCGTGCTCGCGGCGGACTCGCCGTTCTGGGGGTACTTCCTCAACTCCACGATCATCGCCGTCGTCACGACCGCCGTCGTCGTGGTGTTCGGCATCATGGCCGCCTACCCCCTCGCGCGGTACCGCTTCAAGGGTCGCGAGGCGCTGTTCATGGTGTTCGTGATCGGGCTGCTGTTCCCCGCCACGGTGGCGATCATCCCGCTGTTCATCCTCATCACGCAGAACTACCAGATGGGCAACACGTGGTGGGGCGTGGCGCTGCCGCAGGCGGCGTTCGCGCTGCCGATGACGGTCGTCATCCTGCGCCCGTTCCTCCAGGCGCTGCCCACCGAGCTCGAGGAGGCGGCGCAGCTCGACGGCGCCAGCCGCATCGGGTTCTTCTGGCGGATCCTGCTGCCCCTGTCCGGGCCGGGGATGGTGACCGTGGGCGTGCTCGCGTTCGTCGGCTCCTGGAACGCCTACCTCCTGCCCCTGCTGCTGCTGCAGGGCGACATGCGGACGCTGCCCCTCGGCGTCGCCGACTTCTCCTCGGAGCACTCGGCCGACACCGCGGGCGTGTTCGCCTTCACGACGCTGGCGATGATCCCTGCGCTGGTGTTCTTCCTCGCGATGCAGAAGCGCATCGTGAACGGCCTGCAGGGAGCCGTGAAGGGATGACCCAAGGAGAGCACGTGACCCACCCTGTCCCCACGGTGCCGGAGCTGCCGGCGCTGCCCGTGGTGTCCGAGCGCGTGACCGCGCTGCACGCCCGCATGACCCTGGAGGAGAAGCTCGCGCAGCTGGTCGGCTACTGGCTCGACAAGGGCGGCGAGGTCGTCGCCCCCATGCAGGGCGAGATGGCCGCCGGTGACGGCGGCCGCCTCGAGGAGGTCACCCGGCACGGCATCGGCCACTACACCCGCGTGTACGGCACGCGGCCGGTCGACCCGGCGGAGCGCGCCGCCTGGCTGTGGGCGGAGCAGCAGCGGCTGCGGCGCGAGACGCGCCTCGGCATCCCCGCCCTCGTGCACGAGGAGTGCCTCACGGGCCTGTCCGCGTGGAAGGCGGCGACGTTCCCCACGCCGCTCGCCTGGGGCGCGTCGTTCGACCCGGACCTCGTGGCCGAGATGGGCGCCGTCATCGGCAGGTCCATGCGGGAGCTCGGCATCCACCAGGGCCTCGCGCCCGTGCTCGACGTCGTGCGCGACCCCCGCTGGGGCCGCGTCGACGAGTGCATCGGCGAGGACCCCTACCTCGTCGGCACGGTCGGCACCGCGTACGTGCGGGGGCTGCAGGACGCCGGCGTGCACGCCACGCTCAAGCACTTCGTCGGGTACTCGGCGTCGCGCGCCGGTCGCAACCACGCGCCCGTCTCGGCGGGCCCGCGGGAGATGGCCGACGTCTTCCTCCCGCCGTTCGAGATGGCGGTGCGCGACGGCGGCGTGCGGTCGGTCATGGCGTCGTACGTCGACGTCGACGGCGTGCCGATGCACGCCAGCGCGGAGCACCTCACCGGGATCCTGCGCGACGAGTGGGGCTTCGAGGGCACCGTCGTCGCGGACTACTTCGGCGTCGCGTTCCTCGAGGTGATGCACCGGGTGGCCGCGGACCGCGGGCAGGCGGCCGCGCAGGCGCTCGCGGCGGGCCTCGACGTCGAGCTGCCGTCGGGCGACGCCTACCTCGAGCCGCTCGCGAAGGTCGTCCGCGCGGGCGGGCTCGACGAGCGGTACGTGGACCGCGCCGTGCTGCGCGCCCTCGCGCAGAAGGAGGAGCTCGGGCTGCTCGACGACGACGCCTTCGCCGGCGAGCCGCCCGCGGTCGTCGACCTGGACTCGCCCGCCCACCGGGACGTGGCGCGTCGTCTGGCGGAGGAGTCGCTCGTGCTCCTCAGCAACGACGGCGTGCTGCCGCTCACGCGGTGGAGCGCCGCGCCGGTGCGCGTCGCCGTCGTCGGCCCCAACGCGCACCGCAGCGACGCCCTCATGGGCTGCTACTCGTTCGCCAACCACGTGCTGGCGCACCACCCCGAGGTGCCGAAGGGCTTCCACATCCCCACCGTGTTCGAGTCGCTGGGCGGCGCGTTCCGCTCCGCGGGGCTGCCGCAGCCCGAGCTGGTGCACGCCGCGGGCTGCGACGTCGAGGGCGAGGACACGTCCGGCTTCGCGGAGGCGGTCGCCGCCGCGTCGTCGGCCGACGTGGCCGTCGTCGTCGTGGGCGACCACGCGGGCCTCTTCGGCCGCGGCACCGTGGGCGAGGGCAACGACGCGGAGTCGCTGGAGCTGCCCGGCGTGCAGCGCGGGCTCGTCGAGGCCGTGCTCGCCACCGGCACCCCCGTCGTCATGGTGGTGCTCAGCGGTCGGCCGTACGCGATCGACTGGGCGCTCGACGTCGCGGGCGACTCCGACGACCGGCGCCCGGGCGCGGTGCTGCAGGCGTTCTTCCCCGGCGAGGAGGGCGGCACCGCGGTCGCCGCGGCGATCGCCGGCGCGATGAACCCGTCGGGCCGCCTGCCGGTGTCGCTGCCCCGGTCGGCCGGGGCGCAGCCGTACTCGTACCTGCACCCTGTGCTGGGCGGGCCGTCCGACGTCACGTCCACCGACTCGACGCCGCTGCGACCGTTCGGCTTCGGCCTGTCGTACACCACGTTCGCGTACACCGACCTGGCCGTCGACGGCGAGGTCGCCGCGGGCGGCACGTTCGCCGCGGCCGTCCGGGTGACCAACACCGGGACCGTCGCCGGGTCGGACGTCGTGCAGCTCTACGGGCGCGACGTGGTCGGGTCGGTGACCCGGCCCGTGGCGCAGCTGCTCGCGTACCGCCGCGTCGCGCTCGAGCCGGGGGAGTCCGTCGTCGTGACGTTCGCCGTGCCGACGACCCGGCTCGCGTTCGCCGACCGCCGCCTCGTGCGCGTCGTCGAGCCGGGCGACGCCGAGGTGTGGGTCGGGTCGCACGTGGCCGCCACGCCCGACGCCGAGGCCGAGGACGTGCAGCACGCCACCGGCGGAGCGATCACCAGCGCCCGGCGGTCGGAGAAGCGCGACCTGCCGGGGACGGCGACGCCCCGCGCGACGCTCGTCGTCACCGGCGACACCTACGAGGTGACCGTCGCCGACCCGCGGGTGGTGACGTCCACCGTGGCGTGACGCCCGGGGCGGGTCATCCCGTCTCGGGCACCCGGCCGCTCGTCGCACGGAACCGTGCGGCGAGCGGCCGCGCCGTCACCAGCACGAACACGGCGAACAGCGACTGCGGGACGAGTCCGGCCAGGCCGTCGCCCGTGGCCGCGAGCATGCTCCCGTTCACCGCGACGTCGGCGACCATCACCACCACGCCCAGTGCCACCCCGGCCCGCCGCCGCAGCAGGACCAGCGTCACGACCAGCGGGTCGACGACGGTCAGCGCCACCCAGAACGCGCGGACGCCCGCGGGATACCCGGCGTAGACGGCGGCGCCGCCCAGCACCAGGTCGACCACGTGGGTCGTCGTCCCCACGAGGAACCCGGCCACCCAGAGCAGGCGCACCACGCCCAGGGCGCGTGCGGACGACCGTGGCGAGGGCACCACCCCAGAATGGGGCATGGCCAGCGTGCTGCACGTCGTCCGGTCCGTCGTCGCGCCGATCACCCGGACGCGCGCGTTCCGGGCCGTCGCCCCCGTGGCGCTGCCGCCCGTGGAGCGCGCGCTGGCGCGGCTCACGCGCGGCCGGTTCCAGCTCTCCGCCGTGCTGGTGCCCTCGTTGGTGCTGCACACCACCGGGGCCCGGTCCGGGGAGCCGCGCGACACCTACCTCATGTACACGCCCGTGGGCGCCGGACGCCTCGTGGTCGCGGGCACGTCGTTCGCGCGCGACCGCCACCCCGCGTGGACGTACAACCTGCTCGCGCACCCGGACGCCGCCGTCAGCGTCCGCGGACGGCGCTTCGACGTCCGCGCGACCCCCGTCACCGACGACGGCGAGCGGGACGCGCTGTGGGCGCGCATCGAGGCGCAGTGGCCGGGGTACCGCGCCTACGAGCGGGAGTCCGGCCGCGTGGTGCGGCTGTTCGTGCTCGAGCGGGCGGGCGGCTGACGGTCAGACGCCCCGCGCCCGGTACGCGGTGGGCGACACCCCGTGCGTGCGGGCGAACCGGCGCGAGAAGTACAGCGCGTCGTCGTAGCCGCACGCCTGCGCGACGGCGGCGACGGGCAGGTCGGTGGAGTCGAGCAGCTCGCGGGCCCGCGCGAGCCGCAGCCCGGTCTGGTACTGCAGGGGCGACGTGCCCACCCGGGCGCGGAAGCGCGCCCCGAGCTGGGACGGGCTGAGGCCGACCATCGCTGCGAGCGACCCGACCGACGTGCGGTGCGGCGTCGTCGACCGGAGGTGCTCGACGACCCGCTCGACCGGGTCCGGGGACGGGCCGGGGGACCGTCGCCCTGTCGCCACGACGTGCGCGAGCGCGTGCCACGCCGCTCCCGCGGCCCGGACCAGACCGCCCGCGGTGCCGTCGTCGAGCCCGTCGATGACCTGCGAGACGAGGCTGGCGACGGGCGCGGCGTCGCGCAGGTGGGAGATCGGCCCGCCGGCGGCGGCGCGGGCGGCGGTGGCGAGCTCGTCGGCGTCCCGGCCGGTGGCGTGCAGCCACCAGAGGGTCCACGGGTCGTGCTCGGCGGCGGCGTACTCGTGCGACGACCCGGCCGGCACCAGCACCACGTCCCCGGGTCGGACGTCGAACCGGCCGTCCGGCGTGCGGCACCAACCGGCGCCGTCGGTGCAGACCAGCAGGACGTGCTCCCGGGCGCCGTCGGGTCGCGACCGCCCGTGGCGGGCGGCGTGCGGGAAGAACCCGGCGTCCGTCACGACGAACCGGGCCGTCACCGGGCGTGCGAGGGCCGCGCGGACCGCCGGGCGCGGCACGACGACCATGCGCTGACCGGCGAAGCCGTCGCGGAGCGCGCCCTCGCCCCCGACCTCGGTCGCGACGCCGCGTTCGGCCGTCGTTTCGTCCATGCGTCCCAGGGAATCGCCCATCGTGCCGCGCGGTCAAGCGGCCTACGTTCGTCGCATGCCAGGAGAAGAGTCGCGGATCGTCCTGCCGCCCGCCCCGGACAGCCTCGCCGACCGGCCCGTGCGCGGGTGGCGCGAGCCGGTGTCCATCGACACCTACGACATCGGCGAGCCGGACCGGTACCCGGCGTACCTGGACCAGCGGGTGTACCAGGGGTCGTCGGGGGCGGTGTACCCGATGCCGTTCGTCGACCGCGTCG
This sequence comes from Isoptericola sp. NPDC056578, assembly GCF_042793275.1. Classification (NCBI taxonomy): domain Bacteria; kingdom Bacillati; phylum Actinomycetota; class Actinomycetes; order Micrococcales; family Promicromonosporaceae; genus Isoptericola; species Isoptericola sp. NPDC056578. The sequence goes on along the minus strand of NZ_JBHTVC010000016.1, from coordinate 77,352 downwards.
AGCAGACCAAGGCGCCCCGCGAGTGGGACGCGATCCACCTGGAGAACGCGTACGTGCGGCTCATGGTGCTGCCGGAGCTGGGCGGGCGCATCCACGTGGGCCTCGACCGCACGCGCGGCTACGACTTCTTCTACCGCAACGACGTCATCAAGCCGGCGCTGGTCGGGCTGCTCGGGCCGTGGCTCTCGGGGGGCGTAGAGCTCAACTGGCCGCAGCACCACCGGCCCGCGACGTTCCTGCCGACGGAGGCGTGGATCGAGCACGAGCCGGACGGCGCGGTGACGGTGTGGTGCTCCGACCACGACCCGTTCGCGCGCATGCAGGGGATGCACGGCGTGCGGCTGAGCCCGGACAGCGCGCTCGTCGAGCTGCGCGTCCGCCTCGTCAACCGGACCGACGACGTGCAGACGTTCCTGTGGTGGGCCAACGTGGCCGCCGCGGTGCACGACGACTACCAGGCGTTCTTCCCCACGGACGTCACGGTCGTGGCCGACCACGCCAAGCGCGCCGTGACGACCTTCCCCGCGGCGTCGGGCCGCTACTACGGCGTGGACTACCCGGCGCAGCGCACGCCCGAGCGGCCGGACGGCGACCGCCTGGACCGGTACCGCAACATCCCCGTGCCGACGTCGTACATGTGCCTGGGCTCGCAGGACGACTTCTTCGGGGGCTACGACCACACCGCCCGTGCCGGGTTCGTGCACTGGGCGGACCATCGGGTCTCGCCCGGCAAGAAGATGTGGACGTGGGGGAACGCGCCGTTCGGCTGGGCGTGGGACCGGCACCTCACGGACACGAACGGCCCGTACGTGGAGCTCATGGCGGGGGTCTTCACCGACAACCAGCCGGACTTCGCGTTCCTGCGCCCGGGGGAGACGACGACGTTCTCGCAGTACTGGTACCCGATCCAGGACGTCGGGCCCGTGCACCAGGCGACCCGGGACGCGGCGGTGCGGCTCGACGTCGAGGGCGCGGCCGTCCGCGTCGGCGTCGCGGTCACCTCCCCGCGGCCGGGGGCGCGGGTGGTGCTGCGCGTCGGCGACGAGGTGCTGCTGGACGAGCGGGCCGACGTCGTGCCCGGGGCGCCGCTCGTGCGCGAGGTGGCCGTGCCCGCCGGCGTCGACCCGACCGCCTACGAGCTCGTCGTCGAGCACGACGGCGCGACGCTCGTCGCCTGGCGCCCGCGGCCCGCGGCGGACCCCGACGCCCCCGCGCCGGAGCCCGCCACCGAGCCGCCCGCGCCGGAGGACCTCGCGTCCGCCGACGAGCTGTACGTCACCGGCCTGCACCTGGACCAGTACCGGCACGCGACCCGCTCGCCGGAGCCGTACTGGGCCGAGGCGCTGCGCCGCGACCCCGGGGACGCGCGCTGCGCGACGGCGCTCGCGGCCCGGCGGGCGCGCGCGGGCCGCCTGGAGGAGGCCGAGCGGCTGCTGCGCACCGCGGTCGCGCGCCTCACGGTGCGCAACCCCAACCCGCGCGACGGCGAGGCGCACTACCGGCTGGGGATCGTCCTCGCGCGGCAGGGCCGGACGGCCGAGGCGCGCGAGGCGCTGGGCACGGCGTCGTGGGACCAGGCGTGGCGCGACGCCGCGGCCGTCGCGACCGCGCGCCTCGACCTCGCCGAGGGGCGCGACGCCGAGGCCGCGGAGGAGCTCGACGCGCTGCTGCGCCGCAGCCCGGAGCACGTGCAGGGCCGCAACCTCGCGGCGGTCGCCGCGCGACGCCTGGGGGACGCGGACCGCGCCCGCGACCTGGTGCGCGGCACGCTCGCCGTCGACCCCCTCGACGCGTGGGCGCGCGACCTCGCGGCGCGACTCGCGCTCGCCGTCCCGACGGGACCGACGCCCGACCCGACCATCGCGCTCGACGTCGCGCTGGAGCACGCGTCGGCGGGGGAGGTCGCGGACGCCGTCGAGCTGCTGGAGGACGTCGCGACGCGCCCGTCCCGGCGCGGGCAGCGGGACGTCCGCGCGCTCGCGCTGCTGCACCGCGCCGACCTGGAGCAGGCCCGGGGCGACCGGGCGGCCGCGGCGGACGCGCTCGAGCGGGCCTGGCGCGCCCCGCGCGACTGGGCGTTCCCGGCCGCCACGGACGACGACGCCCTCGCGCGGCTGCGCCGGGCGTGGCCGCAGGACCCGCTCGTCGCGGGCCTGGCCGGGCACCGCCTGTACGCGGCGGGCCGGCGCGAGGACGCGGTCGCGGCCTGGGAGGTCGCGGCCGCGGGCGACGGGACCGACGCCGTCGTGCTGCGGAACCTCGGCGTCGCGGCCTACAACGTGCGCGGCGACGCCGCGGCGGCGGCCGCCTGGTACGCCCGCGCGCGGGCCCTCGCCCCCGGCGACGCCCGCCTGCTGTACGAGGCGGACCAGCTCGAGGCGCGGCGCGGCACCGACCCGGAGCGCCGCCTGGCGACGCTGCTCGACCGGCCCGACCTGGTCGACGCCCGCGACGACCTGTCCGTGCAGCTCGCGGAGCTGCTCACCGCGCTCGGCCGCGCGGCCGAGGCGCTCGACACCCTGGCCGGCCGGTCCTTCCAGCCGTGGGAGGGAGGCGAGGGCCGGGTGCTGGCCGCCTGGGACGCCGCGCACCTCGCCCTCGGCCGGCGGGCCCTGGACGACGGCGACGCCTCGGCCGCGCTGGCGCACGCCACCGCGGCCCTCATTCCGCCGCAGTCGCTCGGGGAGGCGCGCCACCCGCTCGCCAACACCGCCGACCTGCACCTGCTGCTCGGCGACGCGCTCGACGCCGCAGGCCGCGCCGACGAGGCCCGGGACGCCTGGCGCACCGCCGCCGACCAGCAGGGCGACTTCGAGGGCATGGCCGTGCAGGAGTTCTCGGAGCGCACGGCGGCCTCGGTGCTCGCGCTGCGCCGGCTGGGGCGCGCCGACGACGCACGGCACCTGCGGGACGGCCTCGCGCGGTACGTCGAGGCCGAGGACGGCCGCCGGGCGACCGTCGACTACTTCGCGACGTCGCTGCCCGCCATGCTGCTGTTCGCCCACGACGTCCAGCAGGACCACGACGACAGGGTCCGCGCCATGCGCGACCAGCTCGCCGCCCTCGACCGGCACGTCGCCGCCACCGCGTCGGCCTGACCCGCCCGCCCTGACCCCGCTTCTCGAAGGAGAGAGCCCATGCCCGACGCCCTCGACAGCCGACGGTCCGTCACGCACCGCGTGCGGGCCCGCCGCCCGTCCCCACCGCGCCGCGACCACCTCGAGCTGGGCGACCCGCCCGGCGCGTCGGACGCGGTGGCCGTGACCAGCCGGTACCTCGAGCGGGCGGGGCTGCCCTGGTTCCCCGTGACGGGCGAGGTGCACTACTCGCGCGTCCCGCGCGACCGCTGGTCGGAGGTGCTGGGGCACGCGAAGGCGGGCGGGCTGGACTCCGTGGCGACGTACGTCTTCTGGCAGGCGCACGAGCCCGCACCGGGCGACTTCCGCTGGGACGGGAACCTCGACCTGCGCGCGTTCGTCGAGACGGCCGGCCGGCACGGGCTCGACGTCGTCGTCCGCCTGGGCCCGTGGGCGCACGGGGAGGCGCGGTACGGCGGCTTCCCCGACTGGCTCGTCGAGCGCGGGCTGGCGACGCGCACGAACGACCCCGCCTACCTCGACCTGGTGCGGGCCTACTACGCGCAGGCGGTCGCGCAGCTCGACGGCCTCACGCACGCCGAGGGCGGGCCGGTCGTCGGGGCCCAGGTGGACAACGAGCTCTACGACCAGCCCGAGCACCTCGCCACCCTGCGCACCACCGCGGAGGAGCTGGGCCTGCGGGTGCCGGTCTGGACCGCGACCGGGTGGGGCGGCGCGCAGGTGCCCGCCACCCTGCTGCCCCTGTACAGCGCGTACGCCGACGGGTTCTGGGAGGACGCCGAGACCGAGTGGCCGGCGTTCTCGCCCGTGCACTTCCGGTACAGCACGGTGCGCGACGACCTCTCGGTGGGCGCCGACCTGCGCGAGGCCCTCGACGGCATCGTCGTGGCACCCGACGCGGTGGCGCTCAAGGACGACGACTTCCTGCCGTACGCGACCTGCGAGCTCGGCGGCGGGATGCACGTCGCCTACCACCGGCGGCCGCTCGTGACGCCCGACGACGTGGCCGCCCTCGCGCTCGCGAAGGTCGGCAGCGGCTCCGTCTGGCAGGGGTACTACATGTACGCCGGCGGCACCCAGCGCGTCGGGCCGCACGGCACGGAGCAGGAGTCGCACGCCACCGGGTACCCGAACGACGTGCCCACCCGCACCTACGACTTCGGCGCCCCCGTCGGCGAGCACGGCCAGGTGCGCCGCCACCACCACCTGCTGCGCCGCCAGCACCTGTGGCTCCAGGCCGACGGCGCCGAGATCGCGGCCATGACGACCACCGTGGGCGGGGGGAGCGACGACCCGGAGGACCTGCGCTGGTCGGTGCGGTCGGACGGCCGCCGCGGGTACGTCTTCCTCACCACGTACCAGCCGGCGCGCCGCCCGCTGCCGGCGCAGCCGGGCGTCCAGGTCGCCGTCGAGCTCGACGACGCGACCGTGACGGTGCCCACGCGTCCGGCGGACCTGCCGGCGGGCGTCTCGGTCGCGTGGCCGCTCCGCCTCCCGCTGGGCGACGGGCTCGTGCTGCGCAGCGCGACGGCGCAGGTGCTCACCCGGATCGACGCCGGGCCGGACGGCGGGATTGGGCGGGACCTCGTCGTGCTCGTCGCGACCGACGGCGTGCCCGTCGAGCTCGTCGTCGACGGCGACGTCACGGCGACGGGTCCGGTGGAGGCGCGCGCCGGGGACGGCGCGACGGTCCTCGACCTCACCGGGCGCCCGGGTCCCGACACCCTGGTCCGGCTGGGCGGCCCGTCGGGCGGGGTCGACGTGCTGGTGCTCGACGAGGCGACGGCGGACCGGCTGTACCGCCTCGACGTCGGCGGCCGTGAGCGCCTGGTGCTCTCCGACGCCCCGGTGTACGCGCTCGACGGCGCGCTCGTCGTGCACACGGAGGAACCGGCGGTGACGGTGTCGATGCTGCCAGCGCCGGCGTCGCTGACGTCGACGACCACGGGCGCCGACGTCGCCGCCGACATCGCCGCCGACGTCGCCCCCGACCAGCCGGCCGGCGCGCTCTGGTCCACGTGGACGCTGTCCGTCCCCGGCGCCGGGCGCCGCCGGGTCGCGTCGGACCTGCGCCCGGTCGCGCCCGCGCCGCCGGAGCCGGCGCACGGCGGTCCGATGGACCGGCTCAGCGCGCCGGTCGACTTCTCCGGCGCCGCCCGCGTGGACCTGGACGTGCCCGCCGACGCGCTGGACGGCGTCGACCGCGCGCTGCTGCGCGTCGCGTGGACGGGCGATGTCGGAAGGGCGCTGGTGGGAGGGGAGGTCGTGAGCGACCACTTCTGGCACGGCCGCGAGTGGGACGTCGACCTCACGCCGTGGCGCGACGACGTCGCCCGCGACGGCCTGACGCTGGAGCTGCTGCCGTGGCGCGCCGAGACCGGCGTCTGGGTGGACCCGTCCGTGCGCGACGTGCCCGACGGGATCGCCGTCGCCGCGGTCGACGTCGTGCGGGTGGCGCGGGTGGTGCTCGCCGTGGGGGAGGAGCGGTCGTGGACCTGAACCGGCGCGAGGTGCTGCGGCTGCTCGGCGTCGCCGGCCTCGGCGTCGCGGGGGGCGGGGTGCTCGCGGGATGTTCGTCCACGACCGCGGCCGCGCCGGTTCCTTCGGGAGCGGCGTCCCTCGGGCTGTGGACGCACGACCCCGGCTACGCGAGCTACTTCACGCAGGCGGCCACGGACTCGGCCGTCGTCGGCGGCAGCGCGTGGACCTTCGGCGTGGACGTCACGTCCGTCGCGCCGGCCGACATCGTCTCGCGCCTGGTGACGCAGGCGGTCGCGCAGCGGCCGCTGCCGGACCTGGCCGGGCTGGTGATCGACCAGTTCCCCCGCGTCATGCGGGCCGGCATCGCGGAGAACCTGTTCGTCGACCTGACCTCGCTGACGGCGCCCCTGGGCGACCGGCTGCTGAAGACCCAGCCGTACACCGTGGACGGCAAGGTGTACGCGCTGGAGTCGGACAACTCCATCTCGGTGATGTTCTACCGGGCCGACCTCTTCGAGGAGCTGGGGATCCCGGCGGACGTCGACACCTGGGAGGAGCTGCTCGAGGTCGGGGCCGAGGTCGCCGCGGACACCGGCCAGGCGATCGGGATGGTGGCCAACGGCGACAACGGCTCCATCGTCAACGGGTTCACGCAGCTGCTCCTGCAGCGCGGCGGGAACCTCTACGACGCCGACGGGAACCTCGCCGTGCTCTCGGACGAGGCCGTCGAGGTGCTCGAGCTCATGGCCGAGGGCGTCCGGACGGGGGCGTTCGTCGCCCTCGCGGACCCGTACGGCGGCGCCGCCGCGGCGGCGCTCAAGGGGAGCCGGCTCGTCGCGACCGTCATGCCGAACTGGTACGAGGTGTACGGCCTCCAGGCGAACGCGCCCGACCAGTCCGGGCTGTGGCGGGCGCGCACGATCCCGCGGTTCGGTGGCGGTGGGCACGTCGCCTCCACGATGGGCGGCACCGCGTTCGCGGTGCTCAAGGACCAGCCCCTGACCGACGCCGCGACCGACTTCCTGCAGCGGGCCTACCTGTCCGAGGAGGGCCAGCTCGCCCGGTACTTCGCGGGCGCCTACATGCCCACCCTGGTCGACCTCTACGACGCGCCCGAGTTCCAGGAGATCACCGACCCGTACCTCGGCGGCCAGCGCGTCTTCGAGGTCTTCTCCGCCGCCGCGGCCGACATGCCGCTCTTCTACCAGTCCGCGGGCGCCTCGGTGCTGCGCGACAGCCTCGGCGGCCCCATCCTCCGCGCCATCAACGGTCAGGTCGGTGCCGAGGAGGCGCTGCGGGCCGGGGTGCGCACGTACGAGAGGCAGGTGCAGCAGTGAGCACCCTGACCAGGCCGCCGACGGCGACGGCCACCCGGGACGCCGCGCGCGCCCCCCGACGCGGGAGCGGGCGGCAGTGGGCGCCCTACCTCTTCATCTCCCCGTTCTTCCTGCTGTTCACGGTCTTCATGGTGGTGCCGGTCGGGGCGGGGATCTACCTGAGCCTCACCGACTGGGCCGGGCTGGGCAGCCCGGAGTTCGTGGGACTGGCGAACTACTCCCGGCTGCTGCGCGACGCGAGCTTCGGCGCCGCCCTGGCGAACACCGCCTTCTACACCGTCTTCGCGATGGTGGTGGTGCTGCCCCTGGCGCTGCTGATCGCGCTGGCCCTCGACGCCAAAGGGCTGCGGCTGCGGGACTTCTTCCGCCTCACGTACTTCATGCCGGTGGTGCTGTCGCCGATCGTCATCGCCCTGATCTTCGGGCTGGTCTTCGACGGCGAGTACGGGCTGCTCAACGCCACGCTCGAGGCCCTCTTCGGCTTCGGCGGCGTCTCCTGGCTCACCGACCCGTGGTGGGCGCGCGTCGTCGTGGTCGTGCTGGTGCTGTGGCGCTGGACCGGGTACCTCACGATCTTCTTCCTCGCCGGCCTGCAGAACATCCCGCGCGAGCTGCACGAGGCGGCCGAGCTCGATGGCGCGGGCGTCGTGCGCCGGTTCTTCGCCGTCACGCTGCCGCAGCTCAAGCCGGTCACGGCCTTCATCGCCGTGACGATGCTGGTGAGCACCGCGCAGATCTTCGAGGAGCCGTTCCTGCTCACGCAGGGCGGTCCCGGCGAGGCCACGCTGTCGGTCTCGATGTTCGTCTACCGGGCCGGGTTCCAGCGTCAGGAGCTCGGCTACGCCGCGGCCGCCGGCGTCGTCATGTTCGTCATCGTGTTCGTGCTGGGCCGGCTCGGCACCCGCGCGTTCGGCGTCGGGAGGAACCGATGAGCACTCCGACCCTCGCGCGGGCACCCCGCGCCGGGACCCCCGTGGCGGGGCGGGCGCCCCGCGCCCCGCGGCGCGTCCGCCCGGGCCGTGCCGCGCTGTACGCGGTGCTCGGTCTGCTGACCGTGGTCTACGTCGCGCCGCTGCTGTGGGCGCTGTCCTCGTCGTTCAAGGACCGCGGCGACATCTTCGCGTTCCCGCCCGCGCTGATCCCGGACCCGGCCACGCTGGACAGCTACGCGAACCTCCTCGCCACGCAGCCGTTCTGGCAGTGGATGCTGATGAGCACCGTCGTGGCCACCGTCAGCACCGTCGCCACCGTCTTCCTGTGCTCCCTGGCCGGCTTCGGGTTCGCCAAGTACGAGTTCCGCGGCAAGCGGGTGCTGTTCGACGTGATGTTCTCGTCGCTCGCCATCCCGTTCGCGGTGATCGTCGTGCCGCTGTTCGTCCTCGTCGCGAAGCTGGGGCTGGCGAACCCGTTCTTCGCGCTGGTCGTGCCCTGGGTGGCGCCGGCGTTCGGGATCTTCATGATGCGCCAGTACACCGAGCAGTCGGTCCCCGACGAGCTCCTCGACGCGGCCCGCATCGACGGGTGCTCCGAGCTGCGCACGTTCCTGTCGGTCGTCATGCCGCTGCTGCGGCCCGCGATCGGGGCGCTCGCGGTGTGGAGCTTCCTCAACTCGTACAACACGCTGCTGTGGCCGCTGGTGATCATCGCCGAGCCCGAGTTCTACACGCTGCCGCTGGGGCTGCAGGCGCTGTTCGGCGCCGAGGGACGGCAGTACGACCTGGTGATGGCGGGGTCGGTGCTCGCGGCCGTCCCCGCGCTGATCGTGTTCTTCGTGCTGCGCAAGCAGCTCGTCAACGGCCTGACCGCAGGGGCGGTGAAGGGATGAGCGAGATGACGGACCCCAAGATGGTGACGGACCGGTCGACGCCGGACCGGAGGCAGACGGGCGCGACGCCGGGAGGCACCGCCGCGGGGGTCCCCGCGCACCTGCCCCGCCGCCTGGCGATCACGCTGTGGGACTTCTCCTGGTACGTGCGCACCGGGCCGGGGGAGCCCTTCGAGGACCTGGACGCGGCGTTCGCCCGCGCCGCGGAGCTCGGGTACAACGCCGTGCGGGTCTGCGCGATGCCGTTCCTGCTGTTCCGCTCCGGCCTCGACACGACAGCGCTGCGGCTGGGGCCGATCGGCGGCGGGTACGCGTCGCGGGTGCGCTGGTACGACGTGCGCGAGCCGACGACGGTCGACGCCCGCGCGCACCTGCTGGAGCTGTTCCGCGGCGCCGACCGGCACGGCATGACGGTGATCGCCTCGTCGTGGGAGTACCAGCAGAGCCCGGCGTTCGCCGCGGACCGGGCCTGGTACGACGCCCTCCAGGCCGTGCCCCCCGAGGACAGGCTGACCGTGCTCGGCGAGGCGATGGCCGACCTCGTGGACCTGCTGCGCGACGAGGGGCTCGACCACGCCCTGGCGTTCGTCGAGCCGCACAACGAGGTGCAGGCCGGGCACCTCACCGCCGGGCTGCCCGGCGTCGAGGACCCGGTCGTCGAGCTGCGCGACCGGCTCGAGCGCGGCATCGCCGCCTTCTCCGCGCGCCACCCCGACGTGCTGTGCGGGCCGAACTACGCCGCCGTGCCCGTCACCGCGATGCGGGGGCTGCCGCGCAACGCCCAGGTGCTCGGGGTCCACCCGTACGTGTACGGCGTCCTGGACGACCTGGTGCGGGAGTTCGCGCTGCGCGGCGACCCCGCCGACTTCCCGCAGGCGCGGGCCGACGCCGAGCTGCTCCGGCCGGGTGCGCCGCGGCTCGGCGAGTGGGCGCCGCCGCCGGACGAGGAGTGGAAGCGGCGCGCGTCGATCGTCGGGCACGCGGAGATCTACGTGCACGACTGGTGCGACCCGCAGGCCGTGGACCGGTGGCTGTACGAGCGGTACGGCGCGCACCGCATCGCGATGGCCGAGCGGCTGCGGGAGTGGATCGGCGTCGCCGCCGACCACGCGGCGCGCCTCGGCGTCCCGCTCGTCCTGGGGGAGGGCTGGGTGGGCTACACCCCGCGCGACACCCGGTTCGAGGAGGGTCCGGTCGGGGCGCAGATCTGCCGGGACGCCGTGCGGCACGCGGACGCCGTCGGCGCCTGGGGCTCCGTCGTGTGCTCCAACGCCGCACCGCAGCACGCCATGTGGCTCGACGCCGACCTGCAGCGCGAGTGCACCGCCGTCATCCTCGGCGAGCCCGGGGACCCGGACGTCGCCGGCGCCGCCTAGGGTCGGCGGCATGACCGACGCCGCGGACCCGTACGAGCTCGTCCCCACCGCACCGGACGTCGAGGCCTACGTGCGGCTGCGTCGCGACGCGGGCCTGAGCCCGAAGACTCCCGAGCAGGCGGGGTACGCCGTCGCGAACAGCTGGGCGTTCGTCCACGTGCGGCACCGGCCGACGGGGGAGGCCGTCGCGATGGGGCGCGTGCTCGGCGACGGCGGCTGGTACTTCCACGTCGCCGACATGGCGACCCTGCCCGCCCACCAGCGCCAGGGCCTGGGGCGGCGGGTGCTCGGGTGGCTGCTCGACCAGATCGCCGAGCGCGCGCCCGCCGACCCGTACGTCACCCTCATGGCGGACGCGCCGGGCCGGCCCCTGTACCGCAGCATGGGCTTCGTCGAGTCCGCGCCGCACAGTCTCGGGATGGTCCTGGCGTCCCGGCCCTGAGGCTCCGGGCTGCCGCGCACGCCCCGGCGCGAGACCATCGGACGATGGCGACCGACCGCGACATCCAGCAGACCATCAGCGACCTCATCGCCCGGGAACGGGAGCTGCGCGAGCGGCTCGCGAAGGGTGAGATCGACGCGAGCACCGAGCACGACGAGCTCGCCGCGACGGAGACCCGGCTCGATCAGTGCTGGGACCTGCTGCGGCAGCGGCACGCGGCACGGGAGTTCGGCGGCGACCCGGACCAGGCGACCGTCCGCCCCGCGGAGGTCGTGGAGCGCTACCGCGGGTAGAGCCGGGACGGGACCGTGGGGCCGGTTCGCCGAGACCTCCATGCCCGTGCGGGGGCGCGCCCGTCACGCCTCCGCGGCCTCGAGCCGGCCCGACGCGACGGCGTCCAGGAAGGCGGCGTAGTCGCGGTCGTTCTGGTCCGCGTAGTCCGCGGCGAAGTCCGCGACCGCCCGGTCGAAGACGTCGCCGTGGCCGAGGTAGGCGGCGATCGCGACGCGGTCGCCGGAGCGGGCGTGCGCCCGCGCGAGCGCCTCGCCGCAGAGCTGGGCGTAGGCGCGCGCGCCCGGGGCGTCCATCGCCTCGACGTCCACCCCGCCCTTCCAGTCGTAGAGCTGGCGCAGGTAGTAGTCGCGGACGACGCCGTCCACGCCCGCGACGCGCTGCCAGCCGAGGAAGACGTCGCCGGCCGCCTGCATGAGCCGCTGCCCGCGCACCACCCGCTCGCCGTGGTTGTCGTACCGGCTCGGCGGCAGGAAGCGCTCCAGCACCGAGCGCTCCGCCTGCTTGGCCTGGAGCACGAGGGTGTCCCCCTCGTCGCGGCCGCGCAGCAGCACGACCCAGGCCCGCGTGCCGACGCTGCCGACGCCGACGACCTTGCGCGCCAGGTGCACGTACGAGTACTCCGCCATCGGGTGGTGCTCCGGCTGGAGCGTCGGCAGGTACGAGGCGATCAGGCCCCGCATCCACTCCTCCGCCCGCTCCCGGTCGCGCGCGAGGGGCACGAGGTCCTCGACGGGGACGACGAGCGGCGGGCTGGCCGCGATCCGCGGCTCGCCGTCGACCACCTCGACGAGCTTGGCGGTCGCGCGCGTGCTGTCCTTCGTCCGGGCCTTCGCGAGGTCGGCCTCCAGCCGGTCGACCTGCTTGCGGCCGACCCGCTTCGCGCGGTGCTCGGCCTCGACCCAGGCCACGACACGGTCCGTGTCGAGCCGGTCGTACCACCCCTCGAGCACGCCCGACCCCGCCAGCCGCAGCATGCGCTCGCGGTAGGCCCGCACGACGGCGAGGTCGAGGTCGCGGCGCCGGCCGGCGTCGAAGCCGCGGTGCCGGCCCGCGACCTCGACGCTGGCGGCCAGCCGCTTGACGTCCCACTCCCACGGGCCGGGGAGCGTCTCGTCGAAGTCGTTGATGTCGAACACCATCGCCCGCTCGGGGGTGCCGAAGACGCCGAAGTTCGACAGGTGCGCGTCGCCGCAGACCTGCGTGACGATCCCCGACGCGGGCGTCCGGGCGAGGTCCGTCGCCATGAGCAGCGCGGCGCCCCGGTAGAAGGTGAACGGCGAGACCATCATCCGCCGGTGCCGGATCGGCAGGAGCTCCGGCACCCGGGTGGCCTCCTGCTCCTCGAGGAGGGCGACCGGGTCGGGGCGGTCGGGCGGGGGAGTCCATCCCGCGTGGGACGCCCTCGGGGTGCGGCGGCGGACGCTCCTGCCGTGCTCGGCGCGGCGCGCGAAGTCGTGCGGCGGCGGGAGCTCCTGGGCCACGTCGTCACGGGTGCTCATGGGCCACCTCCGATGCCTCGTCCGATCGTCGGCCCCGCCGCCGACCGTCGCACCCGGGCGGTCCGGCAAAGGGTGCGGGGGAGGTCAGCGCGGTTCCACGCGCAGGGTGGTCGAGCGCGCGGTCGGGCTGGTGACCGACCGCACCGCCGAGCCGTCGCCGTACTTGGCGTGGTAGGCGGCGTCGATCGCGTCGTCGTGGGCGTCGTCGCGGGTGAACGTCACCTCGGCGCGGACGCCGCCGGCGTCGATCTCCCCGGTGCCGGTGCGCTGCACGCCGCGGTACCAGGCGCCCTCGACGCCGCGCACGGAGCGCAGGTAGAGCGCGCCGTCCACGACGACGTGCCACACGATGCGGGGCGTGCGCAGCGTGCCGTCGGGGCGGTGCGCTGCGACGCGGAGCTCGCCGTCGCCGTCGATCGCCGCCAGGTCGGCGGGGTTCCAGTCGGTCATGACTCCTCCTCGGCGGGGAACGGGGCGATGTCGTCGACGGCGCGCAGGGCGTTGAGCGTGCGCGGGTAGCCGACGACGGGCAGCAGCTGGGTGACGACCGCGACCAGCGTGGCGCGGTCGTTGCCGACGTGGAGGTTCGCGCGCACGTGCCCGGCCACCTGCGGGTCGGTCCCGCCGAGCGCGACGAGCAGCGCCAGCGTGACCAGCTCGCGGGTCGGAACGTCGAGGCCGCCGCGCGTGTAGTGGTCGCCGAAGCAGTGCGCGGCCAGGGCGCGCTGCACGTGCTGCTCGTCGGCGGGGGCGTTCGCGTGCATGGCGTTGACCGCGTCGGCGCCGACGATCCGCTTCTGCACGGCGAGGCCGTCGGCGGCGCGCGTCGCGGGCGTCACCGTGGCCTGCCCGGGCAGCGGGAGCTCGACGTCGTGGTCGGCGAGCAGCTCGTTCGCCACCACCAGCGCGTCGACCGCCCGGCCGAGCCCCGCGTACGGGACCGCCTGGTACAGCACCTCCTTGAGCTCGACCGGCGTGACGCCGGCGGCGAGGGCGTCGTCGAGCTCGACCCGCAGGACGGCGGTGCCGCCGGTCGCGACGACGGCGGCGACCCGCAGCAGGCCCCGCAGTCGCGGGGCGAGCGGGGCGTCGCGCTCGACGTCGTCGGCGAACCGGTCCGCGATCGCGACCAGCTCCGGGTCGGTGGCGGCGAGCGAGGTGTCGGCGAGGGGCATCGGTCAGGCCTCCGGGATCTCGCGGCCGAACGTCTCCAGCGTGACGTCGGCGGGATCGGGGCCGCCGCGGCGGCCGGTGTCCAGGGCGTCGATGGCGGCGAGCTCGGGGGCGGTGAGCTCGAAGTCGAGCACGTCGAAGTTCTCCGCGATGCGGTGCGGGGTGACGGACTTGGGGATGGCGGAGCGGCCCTGCTGCAGGTGCCAGCGCAGCATCACCTGCGCGGGCGTCGCGCCGTGCGCCTCGGCGAGACGCAGGATCGTCGGGTCCTGCAGCGTGCTGGTGTGGCCGGAGTCGCGGTAGAACGTGATGCCGCCGATGGGCGACCACGCCTGGGTGAGGATGCCGTGCGCCGCGTCGGCGGCCAGCACGTCGGGCTGGCGGAAGTACGGGTGCACCTCGACCTGGTTGACGGCCGGCACCACGGACGTCTCGGCCAGCAGCCGGTCCAGGTGCTCGGGCATGAAGTTGCTGACGCCGATCGCGCGGACCTTCCCGTCGGCGAAGAGCTGCTCGAGGGCCTTGTACGCCTCGATGGTGAGGTCGAAGCGGCTGGGCAGCGCCTGGTGCAGGATCAGCAGGTCGATCGTCTCGACGCCGAGCTTGCCGGCGCTCTTGTCGAACGCGTGCAGCGTCGCGTCGTACCCGTAGTCGCTGATCCAGACCTTCGTCTCGAGGAAGACGTCGTCGCGGTCGACGCCGGAGCGGCGCAGCGCCTCGCCGACCTCGCGCTCGTTGCCGTACGCGGCCGCGGTGTCGATGTGCCGGTAGCCGACGCGCAGCGCCTCGGCGGTCGCCGCGACGGTCTCGTCCGGCGGGGTCTGGAAGACGCCGTACCCGAGGGCGGGCAGCTCGACGCCGTTGTTCAGGGTGAGGGTGGGGACGGGATTCGTCATGTCCTTCACGCTACGAGCGGGTCGCCAGGTGCGGGAGGTCCTGCTGGTACCCCGCCCGGGGGAACCTCCCGCAGAGCCGCCGCGAATCCACGAGCAGGACGCCGCGAATCCACGAGCAACAGGTCGCGGGTCCACGAGCAGGCTTCGCAATGTACGTGCTGGCGACGAGCGGCTCACGCACCTGGGCTTCGACGTGCCGAGGGGAGCACGAGCAGGACGGCGGCGACGAGCGCGGCCAGCAGCAGCACCGCGCCGGCGGTCATGGCCGCGGCGTACGTGCTGGTCAGGGCCAGCACGAGGCTCATGCCGAGCGCGCCGCCGAGTTGGTGCACCGCGTTCACGACCCCCGACGCGGCGCCGGCCTGCGATCGGTCGACGCCCGCGATGCCCGACGCCGTGAGCGGCCCGAACGCGAGGCCCTGCCCGGCGCCGACGAGCGTCATCGGCAGCGCGATGCCGACGGCGTACGAGGTGCCGGCGTCGACCGCGCCCAGCCACGCCATGCCCGCGACGGCGAGCACCAGCCCGGCCACGAGCAGCACCGGGCCGCTCGTCCGTCGTTGCAGGCGCGGCACGGCGAGCGCGACGGCGAAGTTGACCGCCGTCATCGGGAAGTAGGCGAAGCCTGCCGCGAGCGCCGAGAAGCCGCGTTCGTCCTGCAGGTACTGGCTGGTGAAGAGGAAGAAGCCCATCATCGCGCCGATGAAGAGCAGCCGGGCCGCGTAGGCGCCCACGCGCTCGCGGCTGGCGAACAGCCCGAGCGGCAGCACCGGCTGCGCGGCGCTGCGCTCGACGACCACCAGGGCGACCAGGAGCGCGACGCCGAGCCCGAGCGTCGCGAGGGTCCCGGCATCGGCCCAACCGTCGTCCCCGGCGCGGACGAACCCGTAGACGAGCGACGACGGGCCGAGCGTGGCCAGCAGCGCCCCCGGGACGTCGAAGCGGCCGGGGGACCGGGGCGTCTCCGGCAGCACCCGCAGCCCGGCGACCAGCATGACGACGCCGACAGGCAGGTTCACGAGGAAGCCCGCGCGCCAGGAGACGAGGTCGGCGAGCAGGCCGCCGACGACGAGCCCGACGCTCGCGCCGATGCCTGCCACCGCGCCGTAGGCCGCCGTCGCGCGGGTCCGCTCGGGCCCCTCGGGGAAGCTCGCCGTGAGCAGCGCGAGGGTCGACGGCGCGAGCACCGCGGCGCCGACGCCCTGCACGGCGCGCGCCGCGACGAGCCAGCCGCCCGTCGGCGCGAGCCCGACCGCGACGGACGCGAGCGTGAACAGCGCCAGCCCGACCACGAACATGCGCCGTCGCCCGAGGATGTCGCCCGCGCGGGCGCCGAGCAGCAGCAGGCCGCCGAAGGTCAGCAGGTAGGCGTCCTGCACCCAGGCGAGAGCCGTCGCGGACATGCCGAGCTCGTCCTGGAGGTGCGGCAGCCCGGTGATCACGATCGAGTTGTCCAGGATCACCATGAAGTAGCCGACGAGGATGATCGCCAGGACCGCGGTGGTGCCGCGACGGGTCGGGGGCTCTGCGGTGGTCCTGGTCAGGACGCCGGTGGGAGCGGGGGGTGCGCTGGTCATGCCGTCCATCAGACGGCGGCCCGCGCGGGCGGGGGAGTCCCGGGCGTCCCCGGTAACGCCAGTACCTCCCGGGGCCGGGGTCGCCGACGTACCGTCGAGGCATGGACCTGAAGGCGGAGACGCGCGAGTTCCTGGCCACCCGCCGGGCGCGGATCACCCCGGACAGGGCCGGGTTGCCCGCGTACGGCGGCAACCGGCGCGTGCCGGGGTTGCGGCGTGAGGAGGTGGCGATGCTCGCGGGCGTGAGCGTCGACTACTACACCCGGCTGGAGCGCGGGAACCTCGGCGGGGTGTCCGAGGAGGTGCTGGAGGCCCTCGCGGAGGCGCTCCAGCTCGACGAGGCGGAGCGGCTGCACCTGTTCGACCTCGCGCGGGCCGCCAACGCGTCCGGCGCGGCCCGGTCGCGGGCGCGCCGCACCCCGCCCGGCTCCGTGCGCCCGGCCGTGCAGCGGATCCTCGACGCCATGGGCGACGTCCCCGCCTTCGTCCGCAACGGACGGCTCGACGTCCTCGGCACGAACGTCCTGGGCCGCGCCCTGTACGCCCCGCTGTACGACTCGCCGGAGCAGGTCGCGGGCAAGCCGGTCAACAGCGCCCGCTTCCACTTCCTCGACCCCGACGCCGCCGCGGCGTTCTTCGGCGAGAAGTCGCCGCGGATGGCCCACGACGCCGTCGCGATCCTGCGCGCCGAGGCGGGCAAGAACCCGTACGACAAGGCCCTCACCGCCCTGGTGGGCGAGCTGTCCACGCGCAGCGAGGACTTCCGCCGGCTGTGGGCGTCGCACGACGTGCGCCTGCACCGCACGGGCACGAAGGTGTTTCACCACCCGGCGGTCGGGCTGCTCGAGCTCGACTACGAGGCCCTCGTGCTGCCCGCCGACCCGGGGCTCCAGATGAACGTCTACACCGCGCAGCCCGGCTCGCCGTCCGAGGACGGGCTCAAGCTGCTGGCGTCGTGGGCGGCCACCACGCTCACGGCGCCCGCCGCCTCCGCCCGAGAAGGAGCCACCGACCGATGAAGAAGCTTCCCCGCCCCGCGACCACGAAGAACCCGCCCGAGCAGTTCCGCGGCGACGTGTGGCTCGACCCGATCGTCACGCCGCAGGAGGGCGACCAGCGGATGGTCGTGGCGCTCGTGCGGTTCGCGCCCGCGGCCCGCACCGCGTGGCACTCGCACGCCCGCGGGCAGACGCTGCACGTCGTGTCGGGCGTCGCGCTGGTCGGCACGCGCGACGGCGTGGTCGTCGAGGCCCGGCCGGGCGAGACGGTCTACTGCCCGCCGGGGGAGGAGCACTGGCACGGGGCGTCGCCGGACGACTTCATGGAGCACCTGGCGATGCTCGAGAACGCCGACGACCCGGCCGCCACGACCACCTGGCTGGAGCACGTCACGGACGAGGAGTACGCCCGCGCGCCCTGGCTCGACGTCTGACGGCGGTCAGATCAGCAGCGGCGCCAGCCCGAAGCCGATGGCGACGGCGGACGCGACGGCCACCAGCCCCGGCACCATGAACGAGTGGTTGAACAGGTACTTCCCGATCCGGGTGGTGCCGGTGTCGTCGAGCTCGATGGCGGCGACCACGGTGGTGTACGTCGGCAGCAGGAAGAGGCCGGTGACGGCGGGGAACGACGCGACCATCGTCGTGGCCGCCACGCCCATCCCGGCGGCCACCGGCATGAGGGCGATCGTCGTCGCCGCCTGCGAGTACAGCAGCGCCGACGCGAGCAGCAGCACGACCGCGAGCATCCACGGGTAGCGCTCGATGATGTCGCCGCCCAGCTCCTCGATCTCGGCCGTGTGCCCCTGCACGAACGTGTTGCCCAGCCACGCGACGCCGATGATGCAGACGGCGGCGCTCATGCCGCTGCGGAACGTCTGCTGCGTGATGACCGTGCCCACGTCGATCTTGCACAGCAGGGCGATGAGCAGCCCCGCCAGCAGCATGAACGTCATGATGGCGCCGCTGCGCGTGATGGTGGGGTTCTCGATGAGGCCCACCGAGTCGGACACCGCCGTCGAGTAGAGCACGACGACCAGCAGCGCCGCCGCGAAGATGATCAGCGACAGCAGCGCCCGCGGCTTGGCGACGAACTCGGTGCGCTCGCGGCGCTTCACCAGCCCCTTGGCGAGCCGCTCCTGGTAGACGGGGTCGTCCTGCAGCTCCACCCCCTGCCGGGACGCGACGACGGCGCCGACCATGCAGCCGACCAGCGTCGAGACGCCGGCCACCGTGAGCAGCGTGATGTAGTCGACGCCCAGCGGCTCCACGACGGCGGCCATCGCCACCACCGCCGCGGAGATGGGCGAGGCGGCGATCGCCATCTGCGACGCCACCACCGCGATGGACAGCGGCCGCGACGGCCGCACGTTCGACTCCTTCGCCACCTCCGCGATCACCGGCAGCGTCGAGAAGGCGACCTGCCCGGTGCCGGAGAACACCGTCATGACGTACGTGACGAGCGGCGCGAGGAAGGTGATGCTGCGCGGGCGGGCGCGCAGCAGCACCTCCGTCTTCGCCACGAGGTAGTCCAGCCCGCCGGCGGCCTGCATCGCGGCGATGGCCGCGATGACGCACATGATGATGCCCAGCACGTCCCAGGGGACGCCCGTCGCCGGGTCGACCTCGAGGCCCAGCAGCCCGAGGACGATGACGCCGGCGCCGCCCGCCAGCCCGATCCCGATCCCGCCGAGGCGCGCGCCGATGAAGACGAAGAGGAGGAGGACGGCGAACTGGACGACGATCACCGGGCGGCCTCACCCGTCTCGTCGGAGGCCTCGTCGTGCTCGTGCCCGGGGTCGGACGGCGCGCCCGTCGCGTCGTCGGACTCCACGACGCGCGAGGACTCGCCCTCCTCGCCCAGCGGCGGGATGCCGCGTTCGTCGGGCGCGTAGAAGCGGCCGCTGTAGCGCGGGTGCAGGAAGTTCTCGGTGGTGAGGATCTTGTCCACCGCCTCGGCGGTGAGCAGGCCGCGCGCGACGACGACGTCGCGCACCGAGGCGCCGGTGCGGGCCGCCTCCTTGCCCACGAGGTCGCCGTTGTGGTGCCCGATCACCTCGTTGAGGTAGGTGACGATGCCGATGGAGCCGAGCACGTGCTGCCGCATGACGTCGGCGTTCGCGGTGATCCCGACGACGCACTTGGTGCGCAGCGCGTCGCACGCGTTGGTCAGCAGCCGGATCGACTCGAACATCGACTCCGCCAGCACGGGCTCCATGACGTTGAGCTGGAGCTGCCCGGCCTCGGCGGCGTGCGTGATGGTCACGTCGTTGCCCATGACCTTGAAGCAGACCTGGTTGACGACCTCGGGGATCACCGGGTTCACCTTGGCGGGCATGATCGAGGAGCCGGCCTGCAGCTCGGGCAGGTTGATCTCGTTGAGCCCCGCGCGCGGCCCGGAGGACAGCAGGCGCAGGTCGTTGCAGATCTTCGACAGCTTGGCCGCGAGCCGCTTCACCGCGGAGTGCACGGCCAGGTAGGCGCCGTTGTCGTAGGTGGCCTCGACGAGGTTCTCCGCCGGCACCGTGCCGAGCCCGGACACCTCCGCGAGCCGCCGCGCCGCGACCTTCGGGTAGCCCGGCGGGGTGTTGAGCCCGGTGCCGATCGCCGTCGCGCCCAGGTTCACCTCGAGCAGCAGGTCGGCCGCGTTCCGCAGGCGCTTGACCTCCTCCGCGACGTTGACGGAGAAGCCGGCGAACTCCTGCCCCAGGCTCATCGGCACCGCGTCCTGCAGCTGGGTGCGGCCCATCTTCGGCAGGTCGGCGAACTCCGACGCCTTCTCGTCGAACGCCCGCGACAGGCGTCGGACCGCCACCACGAGCGACTCGGTCAGGGCATGGACGGCCAGGCGGAAGCCCGTGGGGTAGGCGTCGTTCGTGGACTGGGACTTGTTGACGTGGTCGTTCGGGTTGATGACGTCGTAGCGGCCCTTGGGGAAGCCGGACAGCTCCAGCGCGAGGTTCGCCACCACCTCGTTGGTGTTCATGTTGACGCTGGTGCCCGCGCCGCCCTGGAACACGTCGATCGGGAACTGGTCGAGGCAGCGCCCCTTGACCAGCACCTCGTCGCACGCGCCGATGATGGCGTCCGCGACGTCCCGCTGGATGGCGCGCAGCTCCCGGTTCGCGAGCGCCGCCGCCTTCTTCACCATCACCATGCCGCGGATCATCTCCGGCACGTCGTTGATGGTCGTCCCGGAGATCGGGAAGTTCTCGATCGCCCGGACGGTGTGGATCCCGTAGTACGCCTGCGCAGGGACCTCTTTCGGTCCGAGCAGGTCTTCCTCGACGCGCACGTCAGCCGTGGGTTCAGCCATGGGGCAGACGCTAGCAACGCCACCGGCCGGGCACCCGACGAGAGGTGGGCGTGCGTGCATGCGGGGTCCGGCGTGTGCTGGAGGGGCACGAAGTCGTCAGGGGGCGCCATCGGTGGTCGTTCGGCTGCCCGAGTCGAGGAGGAGCCCATGACGAGGACCAACCCGATGACGTGGCTGGGCAGGCAGGCCCGGCGCGGCGTGACGGACCTGCCGCGCAACGTCCTGTGGATGCTGGACGCGGGCGTCAAGAGCCCGGCCCGCACGGCCGGCCGCACCGTGCAGTCCGCCGGCCGCACCGCGCAGTCGGCCGGGCAGCAGGCGGTCGCCGCCCTGGCCGACGCCAACCCCTTCCCGGGCGACGGCGACCAGCGCCGTCTGAGCCGGGTGGACGCCGCGATGGAGCGGGCGCACGAGCTCGAGGTGCGGGCGCACGACGAGGCCCGCCATGCGAAGGAGCAGGCCGACGCCGTGGCCGAGGCCGAGGCCGAGGGCGACCGCCGGGTGGCCGAGGCCCGCGCGGAGGGCGACCGCGAGGTGAAGCGGGTCACCGCGGAGGCGCAGCGCGAGGCGGACGAGTACGTCGCGGCGAAGCGCGGGCGGGCCACCGAGCTCGCCGCCCGACGGGTGGAGGAGACGGAGGCCGACGTCGGCAAGCACGTGGAGCAGGTCAGGGCGGAGGCCGACCGGGCTCGCGCGAAGGCCGAGGAGGCGGTCGAGCGCGCCCGCCAGCAGATGACGCGAGCCCGGGAGCTGGCCGAGGCCGCAGCGGAGGACGCCCGGCGCGCGGCCGACGAGGCCAGGGCCCGGGCCGACCGGCTCGCGGGGGAGGCCGAGGAGGAGGCGGAGCAGGCCCGACGGCGGGTCGAGGAGGCCGACGCGCGCCGTCGGGAGGTGGCGTCCGAGGGACGGCAGCTCGGGGCGGACGCCGACACCGGCCCGCTGGACCTCAAGGCGATGACGAAGGACGAGCTGCGCGCGCTCGGGGTGGAGATGGGCCTCGACCTGCCGACGTCCCTGCGCAAGGAGCAGATCGTCACGAGGATCCGCAGGCACAAGGACGAGCACGACCGATAGGGACGGGAGCACGACGATGACGTGGTGGCGCAAGAAGACGTTCGCCGACCGGGTCGCGGAGGCGCTGGGGCGCAGGTCGCGGCGGTCGGGCGGCACGGCGGTGCGGTCGGGGCTGATCGCGCTCGGGTCGGTCGTCGGCGTGACGGCCGCGAGCGCGGTCGCGTCGGCGATCCGCACGCGGCAGGGCCAGGAGGGGTCAGGATGATCGGTCGGAGGACGCTCGGCCGCGCCCTGTTCTTCGGGCTCGGGTACGTCGTGGGCACCCGGGCCGGGCGGGAGCGGTACGCACAGATCGAGGCCGGCACCCGAGCGCTCGTCGCGGGCCTGCGCGCCCGCCTCGACGGCGAGGACGACGGCGGGAGCGTCGACGACGACGGCGGTCGCGACGGCGAGGCGCGCCGCCGGTCCGGGTCGTC
The DNA here is from genome assembly GCF_042793275.1 of Isoptericola sp. NPDC056578. Classification (NCBI taxonomy): domain Bacteria; kingdom Bacillati; phylum Actinomycetota; class Actinomycetes; order Micrococcales; family Promicromonosporaceae; genus Isoptericola; species Isoptericola sp. NPDC056578. Next base: position 55,550 of record NZ_JBHTVC010000016.1, on the reverse strand, counting down.
GCGCGCGGGGGCGGACCCGTACGGGGACATCAGGCTCGGCGGGTGACCCGTGGCCGTGATCATCCGGGTGCACCTGCTCGCGCGGCTCCTGCGCATCCCGCTGCTGCGGGTCGTGGGCGCGGTGGAGCTCCGGGACGACGACGGCCCCGGTGGCGCCGCCGTCACCCGACGGATGGTCGTCGAGGAAGCCGTCGGCGGCACGCTGCCCGGGGAGCGCCGCGTCCCGGCGGTGTACGGCCGTGACCTGGCCGCCGCGGAGGCGCTCCTGGCGCAGCTGCCGCGGCACGGGAGGAACAGGGAGACGTCATGACGTACCAGATCGGCTACATCGTCGGGAGCCTCGCGAAGGGCTCCATCAACCGCACGCTGTCGCGGGCGCTCGTCCGGCTGGCGCCGGAGGACCTCGAGTTCACGGAGATCCCCATCGGTGACCTCCCGCTCTACAGCTGGGACTACGACGCCGACTACCCGCCCGAGGGGAGGGCCTTCAAGACGGCGGTCGAGGCGTCGGACGGCCTGCTCGTCGTGTCGCCGGAGTACAACCGGTCGATCCCGGGCGCCCTGAAGAACGCCATCGACTGGGGCTCGCGCCCGTGGGGCCAGAACTCCTTCGCGCGCAAGCCCGTCGGCATCATCGGCGCGTCCCCGGGCGGCATCGGCACCGCCGTCATGCAGTCGTCGATGCGCGCCGTCCTCAGCTTCCTCGACGCGCCGCAGCTCAACGCCCCGGAGGCCTACATCACCTTCGTCGCCGACGACTTCGGACCGGACGGCGAGGTGTCGAACGAGAGCACCGCCGGCTTCCTGCGGCACTACATGGACGAGTACTGCGCGTTCGTGCAGCGCGTGCTCGCCGTCACCGCGCCCGGGCACATCGGCGACAGCGACCCGGCGTCGACCAAGTAGTCCCCCCGCGCGGGGGGACCGGATCTCCCCCGCTCGGCGGTGGTGGGCGGTGCGGCCGAGCGGCCATGATCGTCGCCATGACCTCGACCGTCGCCGCGCCGAACCCCCTCCGGCCCGCCCGCGCCTGGGTCGCGCCCGCGGCGATGGCCGCGGTGCTCGGCCTCTTCCTCCTGGCGTCGCCCCTGCGGGTCGAGGAGGCACCGCTCGCCGTCGAGCAGCCGGACGGCACCTGGGACACCCCCGCGGGCACGCCCTACCTGGTCGAGACCTCGTGGCTCGACTCCGGGTACTTCCTGTGGTTCGTCACCTGGGCGGCGGGGCTGAGCTGCGTCACCGCCGTGCTCGTCGCCCGCCGTCGTCCCGTCCTCGCGACGCTCCTGGCGGCCTGGCCGTTCCTCACGGTCCCGCTGCTCGGGACGTTCGTGTGGGGCTGGTGGCTGGCCCTGCTGATGATCACGTGCCTGGTGGTCCAGGACTCGTGGCGCCGCGCCGTCGTGCCGCTCGTGGTCACCCTCGCGGGCGCGTGGCTCTACGCGCTCACCAACGTGCCCGCGGCGCTCCCGATCGGCCCGGTGCACGCCGGGAGCTATGACGGCGAGCGCCCAGTCGAGGCGGGCCTGATCTACACGGTGGCCGTGGCGCTCGTCGTCGGGGTCGCCGCCGTCGTCCGCACGGCGCGCGCGTCGTCGCGGCGCTCGCTGGCGGCCGCCGCCACGGAGCGCCACGCGCTGGAGGTCGAGTCCGTCGCCGTCGAGCGGGCGCGCCTCGCGCGCGACCTGCACGACGTCGTCGCGCACCACGTGTCCCTCGTGGCCGTCCGCGCGGAGTCCGCCCCGTACACGTACCCGGACCTGGGCGACGACGCCCGCCGCGTGCTCGCCGACATCGCCGGGGACGCGCGCGAGGCGCTGGGCGAGCTGCGTCAGGTGCTCGCCGTGCTGCAGCGCACGGACGGGAGCGCCCGGGCGCCGCAGCCGACGGCCTGCGACATCGCCGGCCTCGTCGAGCAGGCGCGGGCCGCGGGCCAGGACGTCACGCTCACCGGGGACTGCGAGGACGTGCCGGCCGCGCAGGGCTACGTGCTCTACCGGGCCGCGCAGGAGGCGCTGACGAACGCCCGGCGGCACGCGCCCGGTGCGCCGACGACGATCACGCTGGCGCACGTGTCGGACGTCGCCGGGCTGCGGGTCACGAACCCGGTCGACCACCCGGCCGGTGCGGGCGACGTCGTGCCCGGGGGCGGGCTGATCGGCATGCGGGAGCGGGTCGAGGCGCTCGGCGGCGTCGTGACGGCAGAGCGGGAGGGGCCGGAGTTCGTGCTCGTCGTCAGCCTGCCGGTCGGCCCGCGCGAGGCGGTGCCCGCCGTCGGACGCGACGTCCGGCGCGACGCCGCGGGCGTCGCGTGACACGGGTCGTCGTCGCCGACGACCAGCCGGTCGTGCTGCACGGGTTCACCGCGATCCTCGGCTCGGCGCCGGACCTGGAGGTGGTCGGGACCGCCGGGGACGGCCGGGACCTGCTCGACCTCGTCGCCCGCACGGAGCCGGACGTGGCCGTGGTCGACGTCCGCATGCCGGTGCTCGACGGCATCGCCGCGACCGCCCGGATCGCTGCCGACCACCCCGACACGCGCGTGCTGATCCTCACGACGTTCGACCTCGACGAGTACGTGTACGACGCCCTGCGGTCCGGGGCGAGCGGGTTCCTGCTCAAGGACGTGACGGGGGAGCGGCTGATCGAGGGCGTCCGCCTCGTCGCGGACGGGTCGATGCTGCTCGGCCCCCAGGTCACGCGGCGGCTGGTGGACGACTTCGCGGCCCGGGCGGCCGCACGGCGTCCGGCGCCGGAGCTGGGCACGCTCACGCCGCGGGAGACGGACGTCCTGCTCGCCGTCGCGCGCGGGCTGTCGAACGCGGAGATCGCCGACGCCCTGTTCATCGGGGAGCAGACCGTGAAGTCGTACGTGTCGGAGGTGCTGCGCAAGCTCGGGTGCCGCGACCGCGTGCAGCTCGTCATCGCGGCGTACGAGAGCGGCCTGGCCGGGCGGTCGTCGTGAGAGGCTGACGTCGTGCGCGTGGACGTGTGGCTGTGGGCGGTGCGGCTCTTCAAGAGCCGGTCGTCGTCGGCCGCCCTGCTCCGGTCGGGGCGGGTGCGGGTGAACGGCACGGTGGCCAAGCCGTCGACGTCCGTCACCGTGGGCGACGCCGTCACCTGGCGCGACCCGCTGCGCGACCGCAAGGTCGTCGTCGTCGAGCTGTTGCCCAACCGGGTCGGCGCACCGCTGGCCGTCAAGGCGTACCGCGACGAGAGCCCGCCGGTGCCCACCCGCCAGGAGCGGGAGGCCGTCGGCGTGCGCGACCGCGGCGCCGGCCGCCCCACCAAGCGCGAGCGGCGCGAGATCGACCGGCTGCGCGGCGGCCGTCGCTAGGGTCGGGGGATGACCAGCTCAGCGGACCACACCGACCGCATCGCCGCGCTCCTGCGCGAGCACCCCGTCTGGGACGGGCACAACGACCTGCCGTGGGAGGCGCGCGACCAGGTCGCGTACGACTGGTCGCGGCTGGACCTGGAGGCCGGTACCGACGGCCGTACGCACACCGACGTGCCGCGGCTGCGCGCGGGGGGCGTGGGCGCGCAGTTCTGGTCGGTGTACGTGCCGTCCAACCTGCCCGGCAGCGCCGCGGTCACGGCGACGCTCGAGCAGGTCGACGCCGTGCGCCGCATGGTGGCGCGCTGGCCCGAGCACTTCCGCCTCGCGACGAGCGCCGACGACGTCGTGGCCGCGTGGGCGGAGGGCCGGGTCGCGTCGCTCATGGGCGCGGAGGGCGGGCAGTCGATCGACTCGTCGATGGGCGCCCTGCGCATGCTGTACGAGCTGGGCGTGCGGTACATGACGCTCACGCACAACCACCACAACCCCTGGGCCGAGTCCGCGACCGACGAGCCCCCCGCCGACGGGCGCTTCGCGCAGGGCGGCCTCACCGCCTTCGGGCGGGAGGTGGTGCGCGAGATGAACCGGCTGGGCATGCTCGTCGACCTCTCGCACGTCTCCGCGGGCACGATGCGCGCCGCCCTCGACGTCTCCGAGGCGCCGGTGATCTTCTCGCACAGCTCCGCGCGCGCCGTCGCCGACGTGCCGCGCAACGTGCCCGACGACGTCCTGGCGCGCCTCGCCGAGAACGGCGGCGTGTGCATGGTGACGTTCGTGCCGAGCTTCGTCACCCCGGCCATCGGCGAGTGGCGGGCGCAGGCGGGGGAGGCCGCGAGTGCCGCGGGGATCGCACCGAACGACATCGCCGAGTTCGACCGGTTCGCCACCGCCTGGGCCGAGACGCACCCCAAGCCGCCGACGACGCTCGACGACGTCGTCGCGCACGTCGAGCACGTGCGCGAGGTCGCGGGGGCGGCGCACGTCGGCCTGGGCGGCGACTACGACGGCGCGGGAGGGTTCGCCGACGAGCTGCGCGACGTCTCCGGCTACCCGGCACTGCTGGCGGCGCTGGCCGACCGCGGCTGGTCGGACGCCGACCTGGCGGGTCTGACCAGCGGCAACGTGCTGCGCGCGCTGCGCGGCGCGGAGGACGTCGCCGCCCGGCTGCGGGCCGAGCGGGAGCCCAGCGTCGCGCGCCTCGAGGACCTCGACGGCGGCGTCTGACGGTTGCCCGCGACGGCCGCCCGGCCGAGGGTGCGCCGGAGGGCTAGCGTGAGCCCATGACCGGTGCGCCCGTGCGGGTGTTCCTCGTCGACGACCACGAGGTGGTGCGCCGCGGCGTCGCCGACCTGCTCGGCATGGAGACCGACCTCGAGGTCGTCGGGACCGCCGGGACGGCGGCGGAGGCCCTCGCGCGGGTCCCGGCCCTGCGGCCCGACGTCGTCGTCCTCGACGTCCGGCTGCCCGACGGCGACGGGGTCAGCGTCTGCCGGGAGCTGCGCTCGCGCACCGACGTGGCGGTCCTCATGCTCACGTCGTTCGACGACGACCAGTCCCTGTTCGACGCGATCCTCGCCGGCGCGTCCGGCTACGTGCTCAAGCAGGTGCGCGGCACGGACCTGGTCGCGGGCATCCGGACGGTGGCGGCGGGCGGCTCCATGCTGGACCCGCGGGCCACGGGCCGCGTGATGGCACGCCTGCGCGAGAAGACCGCGGCCGACGACCCGCTCGCCGACCTCACCCCCCAGGAGCGGCGCATCCTCGTGCTCGTGGGCGAGGGCCTGACGAACCGGCAGATCGGCGCCGAGCTGTTCGTCGCCGAGAAGACCGTGAAGAACTACGTGTCGAGCCTCCTGGCGAAGCTGGGCCTCGAGCGCCGGGTGCAGGCGGCGGTCCTCGCGGTGCGGCTCGATCAGCTCGGCCGGCCCGACGACCCCGACACGCCGTCCGCCGCCTCCTGAACCACGCCGGCGAGACCGCTGCCGCCGGGCACGAGCGGCACCCGCCAGCGCAGCGCCGTGCCGCCGGCCCGGCCCGGCCGGGCCTCGAACGAGCCGCCCAGCTCTGCCGCCCGCCGCGAGAGGTTCGCGAGCCCGCTGCGGGGCGCGTCCGTGGCGATCCCGACGCCGTCGTCGACGACGGTCAGCACGAGGTCGCCGTCGGCGCGCAGGCCGACCCGCACCCGTGTGGCGCGCGCGTGCCGGGCCGCGTTCGACAGGCTCTCCCGCAGCACGGCCACGAGGTGCGCCGCGACGGTGGAGGGCACCTGGGCGTCGATCGGGCCCTCGAACCGGACGGTCGGGGCGAAGCCGAGCGCATGGGTCGCGGCGTCGGCCTCCGCGAGGAGCAGCGAGCGCGTGCCGACGCGGTGCGGGAGGTCGCCGCCCGGGTCGCGCAGCCCGCGGATGGTGGTGCGGATCAGGTCGATCGTCTCGTCGATCTGGTCGATCGCCGCACCGACCCGCCCCGCCGTCTCACGGGTCTCCTCGGGGGCCAGGGGGCCCGGTGCGGCGAGGCGGCGGTCCACCGTCTGCAGGGAGAGCCCCGTGGCGTACAGGCGCTGCACCGCCAGGTCGTGCAGGTCGCGCGCGATGCGGTCGCGGTCGCGCACCACGGCGAGCCGGGCCGCGTCCGCGCGCCGTTCGGCCAGCTCGAGCGCGACGGCGGCCTGGTTCGCGAACGCCCCCAGCGCCTCGACGACGACGGTCGGGAAGGGGTCGGCGCCGCGCACCCGCCCGACGACGAGGACCCCGCGCGCCCGCCGCCCGCGGCCCACGAGCGGGAAGGCGGCGACGGGGCCGAGCGTGCCGTCCGGGTGCAGGGCTACGTCGGCGCGGTCGTCGGTGGTGGCGTCGGCGGTGACGACGGGCCGCCCGTCCACGAACGCCATCGCGCTGAACGAGCGCGGCGGGGTCAGCACCTGCCCGCGCAGGCTCTCCGCCCGGATCCCGACCGCCGAGCGGACGACGAGGGTGGGGAGCTCCCGGTCCGGGTCGTCGTCGACGGGCACGGCGATCCCGGCCGTGTCGGCCGCGGCCACGCTGATCGCCTCCGCCGCGACCAGGTCGAGCACGCTGTCCGGGTCCTCGCCGGACAGCAGGCGCCGCGCGATCTCGTCGTCGGCCCGCAGCCACCGCTCCCGCAGCCGCGTCTCCTCGTAGAGGCGCGCGTTCTCGACGGCGAAGCTCGCGGCGGTCGCGAACCCTTCCAGCAGCCGCTGGTCGTCCGCGGTGAACTCGCCTCCGCCGCGCTTCTCGGTGAGGTAGAGGTTGCCGAACGGCTGTCCGTGCACCTGCAACGGCACGCCGAGGAAGCTGCGCATCGGCGGGTGGTGCGGCGGGAACCCGACCGAGCGCGCGTCCGCGGCGATGTCCGGGAGGCGGAGCGGACGGGGGTCGCGGATGAGCTCGCCGAGGATCCCGTGCCCCGTCGGGTACGGGCCGATGGCGCGGATCTCGTCCTCGGACATGCCCACGGTGAGGAACCGGGTGATGCGCCGGTCGTCCCCGAGCACGCCGAGGGCGGCGAAGCGGGCGTCGACGACCGCGGCGGCGGCCTGCACCACCCGGTGCAGGGTCGTCTCCAGCTCGAGGCCCCGGCCCACGGACACGACGGCGTCCAGGAGGACGTCCATGTCCCGCTCCCGGCGACCCTGCCGCGGACTCACGTCACACACGCTAGAAGCACCGACGGATGCCCGCCCGTTGTCCCGGTCGTCCCGATCGGGACCTTCGGCCCGTCCGACGGGGCGTTCGGCACTGCCGCGCGGCCCGGCGCGCGTGGCCCACTGGTGCGGTCGGAGGAGGACGACATGGCGATCAGCAGCGTGGAAGGCCCGGTCCGGGACGTCGTCGTGGGTGTCGACGGCTCGGAGGGCGGCTACCACGCGATGGCGTGGGCGGCGGGCGAGGCACTGCGCCTGGCGGCGCGCCTCGTCGTCGTGCACGCCTACGCCCAGCCGGTCGGTCTCGGGGCGGTGACCGCGGGGTCCCGCGGGCCGGAACCGCGGGCGGAGGCGGAGGCGCTGGTCGCGCGGTCCCGGGTCAGGTTCGAGCGCACGACGGCGGCACGGACGCTCGGCACGTCGCCCGGCGCGGTCGAGTTCGTGGCCGTGCGCGGCGACGCCTGCGCCGTCCTCGTGCACCACGCCCGGCGCGGCGCCGTCGTCGTGGTGGGACGCCGGGGCGTCGGCACGTTCGACCGCATGCCCATGGGCTCGATCTCGTCCGCCGTGGCGGCGCTGGCCCCCGGCACGGTGGTCGTCGTGCCGCGGGCCGCCCGCGCCCAGGAGCCGCGCCGCGTGGTCGTCGCCGTCGACCCTCGCGAGGCCTCCGACCGCGTGCTCGAGGCAGGGTTCGACGAGGCCGACCGCGCCGGTGTGTCCCTGACGGCGGCGCACTCCGCCGACGAGGGGATGTTCGCGGGCGCCACCGACGGCGACCTCGGGTGGCTGGAACGGCTGCGCGCCGAGGCGCGGGCCGACCTCGAGGCCCGGGTCGCGCGGTGGGGCGAGAAGTACCCCGCCGTGGGCTGGACGGTCGAGACGCGCGGCGGTGTCGCGCCGGGCGCGCTGCTCGCCGCGCTGCGGTCGGACGACCTGGTGGTGACCGGCGGCCGCGCCGCCTCCCTGCAGGTCGGCCGCGTGCGCGGCGGCCCCGACCGGATCGTGCGCCACGCGCCGTGCGCCGTGACGGTGGTGCACGACTAGCTTGCCGCCGCGTGCCCGTCGACTCCCCCGGCGGGCCGCGGCGGCAGGAACCCGTGCGGCTCAGGCGCTCAGTGAGCGCTGCGACCAGCTGGTGCCGAGGGCGCGCAGGACGTCGTGCGGGTCGCGCCGCGTCGCGTCCGTGTAGGCACGCAGGGACATCACCGACGCCGTGAGCATGGTGGTGATCACCTCGCGCGCGAGCCGGGGGTCGGTGCTCGCCTCGTCGAGCAGCTCCTGCACGATGCGGGAGCGGATGCCGAGGTCGGGTTCCGAGCACGCCGTGAGCAGGGCGATGGTGAGCGAGCCGGCGTCCGTGCCGACGGAACCGTCGCCGGCACCTGTGCTGTCAGTACCCATGGCGTCCCCCTCCGCGGCCCGACGGGTTCCGGTTTACCGCACGGGGCGACGTCGCGCACCCGGGCGGGCTTGCGGCGTGCCGACGGCAGGCGCAAGGATGCGCGCGATGATCCCCTCGCCCGCGCCTCGCCGACGTGCCGCGCCGCACCTGCTGCCCGGTCTGCTCGGCGTCGGGCTGGCCGGCGCCCTGCTGCTGGCGGGCCCCACCGCCGTCGCCGACGAAGGGCTCACGGAGGAGTCCCACAGCCGGTACGTGCTGCGGGCGAAGGACACCGAGGTGCGGGCGACGTCGACCACCACCATCGGCAACGTCACGCCCGACCGCGGGCTGACGTACTACTACTTCACGTCGTACTCCATCGCCGTGCCGGCGGGGGCGGAGGACGTGCGCGCGACGAGCGGCGGTGCCTCGCTGCCGGTGCGGCTGGAGGCGACCGAGGACCCGAGCACCCGGTACGCGGTGACGACGTTCGCACCGCTGCGGTACGGGCAGACGCGCACCATCGAGTGGAGCTTCGTCGTGCCGGGCGAGCTGGTGCGCTCGAAGGACTACACGCGGGTGGGCGACGGCTTCGCGACGTTCGCGGCGTCGGGAGTGGGGGACGCCGGCCGGACGACGGTCGAGGTGGTGCTGCCGGCGTCGATGACGTTCGATGCGACGTCCGACGTGTTCACGCAGGAGCGCTCCGGGAAGACCACCACGTACACGGCCACGGAGAACACGGACAAGGACGGGATCTGGGCGGTCGTCTCGGCGCGCGACCCGAAGAAGGCGGACGAGAAGGTCGTCGAGGTGGGCGGCACCACCCTCACGCTGCAGAGCTTCCCGGGCGACGAGAGGTGGACGGCGTTCGTGGGGAAGCGGCTGCACGAGGGCCTGCCCGTGCTGGAGGACCTCGTCGGCCGGCCGTGGCCGGGCGGGCTCGACACGATCCGCGAGGACGTGTCGCCCAAGGTGCTCGGGTACGCCTGGTTCGACCCGGACAAGGACGAGATCGTCATCCCGGAGGACCTCGACCCCGCGACGCTCTACCACGAGCTCGGGCACGCCTGGCTGAACCCGGACCGCCTCACGGAGCGGTGGCTGTCCGAGGGCGTGACGGAGGTGGTGGCGCAGCGCGTCGTGGAGCGGACGGGCGCGTCGAGCGACCCGTGGTCGGCGCCCGACCGCCACGCCGACGTCGCCGTGCCCCTCTCGGACTGGGACGCGCACCCGGGCGAGCTGGACGCGGACGCCGAGCAGTACGGGTACGCGGCGTCGTACACCGTGGTGCGGAAGCTGCTGGGCGGGCTCGACGACGACGCGTTCACGGCCGTGGTCTCGGCGGCCCAGGCGGGGGAGAGCGCGTACGAGCGCCCGGGCTCCATGGAGGAGAACGGCGGCCGGACCGACTGGCGGCGCTTCCTCGACCTGGTGGAGGAACGGGGCGGCGTCTCCGGCGCGCCGAAGGTGCTGCGCACGTGGGTGCTCGACGCCGAGCAGAAGGCCGCGCTGAAGCCCCGGGCCGCCGCGCGGAAGGCGTACGCGGCCCTGGACGAGGCCGACGGCGGCTGGGCGCCTCCGCTCGGGCTGCGCACGGCCATGACCCGCTGGGAGTTCGACGAGGCGAAGGACGTGCGGTCCGCGCTCGACGGCACGGCGCAGGACGCCGGGGCCGTGCAGTCAGCGGCCGAGCGGGCCGGGCTGGACGTGCCGGCGGCGGTGCGCGCGGCGTACGAGGGGGCGTCCGACGCCGACGCGTACGCGGAGCTCGCCACCCTGCTGCCGCGGGCCGCCGAGGTGACGACGAGCGTCGGCGCGGCCGTCGAGGCGTCCGACGCCGACCGCGACCCGGTGACGGAGCTGGGGGCGCTGGTGCTCGGCGTCGACCGGGCGGCCGAGCGGGCGCGGGGCGACCTCGCCGCCGGCGACCTCGATGCCGCCGCCGAGCATGCGGCCGCGGCGTCGGACCGGGCAGGGCTCGCGACGGCCGCCGGGGCCGGCGTGGTGGTGCTGGTCCTCGCCGCGGGGGGCGGCGTCGTCGCTCTCGTGGTGCGTCGTCGACGGAGGTCAGTCGTGGAGGATGCGCTGGAAGAGGGCGTGGTCCTGCCAACGGCCGGCGATCCGGAGGTAGGACGGCGCGGTGCCGATGCGGTCGAACCCGGTGCGCGCGAGCACCTTCTGTGACGCCGCGTTGTGCAGCAGGGTCGCCGCCTGGACGCGGTGCAGGCCCAGGTCGTCGCGGGCGTGCGCGCACGCGGCGTCGACCGCCGCGGTCATGACGCCGCGCCCGGCGAGCGAGGCGTCGACCCAGTAGCCCAGATGGGCGTTGCGGAACGCGCCGAGCACGATGTCGGACAGGTTCACGCGGCCGACGATCTCGCCGGCACGCACCAGGACGAGCGGCACCGACCGGCCGTCCTCGTGCGACCGCAGCTCCGTCGCGACGAGCCCGGCCTGCCGGTCGGCGTCGTAGAACTCCGGCGGACGCACCGGCTCCCACGGCTCCAGGTGAGCCCGGTTGCGGGAGTACGCCGCCGCGAGCGCCGGTCCGTCGTCGTCGTCCAGGAGGCGCAGGGTGACGCCGTCGGGCAGCGCACCGGAGGGGACGGAGGGCGGGTTTCCGGTCGCGGGCACGACGGCGAGCCTAGCCCCGCGCCTGGGCGCGCAGGGCCGCGAGGGCGGACCGCACCTCGTCGGTGACCGGTCGGGACTGCCCGGAGGCGATCCAGGCCTCGAACCCGACCCGGAACGCCGCCACCCCGGCCTCGGCGACCATCGAGGCGTCCGGTTCGGGGACGCCGCGGCCGCGCAGTGCTGCCGCGGTGGCGTCGCGCAGCGCGGCGAGCTTGAGGAGCTCCCGCTCCTGCAGGCGCGGGGTCGCGGCGACGACGGCGGCGCGGCGGGCGGCGAGCTCGCGGCGCTCCTCGAGGACCTGGACGGCGGTGGCGACGGCCTCGCCGACGACGTCGAGCGGCTCGTCGGCGTCGGGCGCGGCGGCGATGGCGGCCTCGACGGCCGCCTCGAGCTCGTGGGAGCCGTCGAACAGCACCTCGCGCTTGTCGGCGAAGTGCCGGAAGTACGTGCGCTCGGTGACGCCGGCGCGCTCGGCGATCTGGGCGGTCGTCGTCTGCTCGAACCCCTGCTCGGCGTAGAGGTCGAGCGCGGCGCGCGTCATGCGCCCGCGCGCGTCGGGTTCCCATCGGGCCATGCGGCACAGTCTAGTGATGACGGTCCCTGACATCAGGTGTACCGTGAGTGATGTCAGCAACTGACATCACGGGCCGCGGCACGGCCCACGAGAGGAGAACCCATGCGCGTCTTCGTCACCGGAGCCTCCGGCTGGATCGGCTCCGCCACCGTCCCCCACCTCCTCGCCGCCGGGCACGACGTCCTCGGGCTCGCCCGCTCCGACGCGTCGGCCCGCCGGGTCGAGGAGCTGGGCGCCACCGCCGTCCGTGGCGGGCTCGACGACCTGGAGGTGCTGCGGGCCGCCGCCCGCGACGCCGACGCGGTCGTCCACCTGGCGTTCAAGCACGACTTCGCCGACTACGAGGCCGCGGGCCGTACCGAACGGGCCGTCGTCCAGGCGTTCGTCGACGAGCTCGCGGACAGCGGGCGCGGCCTGCTGGTCGCGTCCGGCGTCGTCGGGCGGCCGGGCGTCGTGCTCACCGAGCGCGACGCGTCGGCCTTCACCGGCCCGGACGCGCCGCGCGGCGGCTCCGAGGGCGTGGCGCTCGACGCCGCGGAGCGAGGGATCCGACCGGTGGCGCTCCGGTTCCCGGCGACCGTGCACGGCACCGGCGACCACGGCTTCACCGCGACGCTCGTGCGGACGGCGCGCGAGCGCGGCGTCTCCGGGTACGTCGGGGACGGCTCGGCCCGGTGGCCCGCGGTGCACGTCGGCGACGCCGGGCGCGCGGTCGCCCTCGCCGTCGACAAGGCGCCCGCGGGCTCCGCGGTGCACGCCGTGGCGGAGGAGGGCGTCCCGTCCCGCGAGATCGCCGAGGCGATCGGCAGGGTCGTGGGGGTGCCGGCGGTGTCCGTCGACCCGGCGGACGCGGCCGAGCACTTCGGCTGGCTCAGCCGGTTCTGGGGCATGGACGCCGTCGCGTCGAGCGCCCTGACGCGCGAGCTGCTGGGCTGGGAGCCGGTCGGCCCGACGCTGCTGGAGGACCTTGCCGCCGGCGCGTACGACCACGCGGCGCGCGGCTGACGCGTCGAGAGGGCGTCAGCCCTGCCGGTCCTCGTCGGCCAGCCGCGGCTCGGTGCGCAGCGCCGGGCGCAGGCCCGCCTTGTCCGCGTAGAACGCGCGGATGTCGTCCATGTCGGCGCGCACGTCGCCGGTGAGGCGGAGGGTGGGGCCGAGGCCCGTCGTCATCGTGGTGCGGTCGACGTACCCGAGCGTCACGGGCAGGTCCGCGGCCCGGGCGATGCGGTAGAAGCCCGACTTCCACCCGTCGCCCGACCGCGTGCCCTCGGGCGTGACGACGAGGTGGAACACCTCCCCGGCACGGACGTGGGCGAGCACGTCGTCCACCACCCGGCTGGGGTCGCGACGGTCCACGGGGATACCGCCGAGCGCGCGCATGAGCGGTCCGCGCCAGCCGGCGAACAGGGTGTGCTTGCCCAGCCAGCGCACGTCCAGCCCGAGCCGCCACGCGATGGCGAGCATGAGCACGAAGTCCCAGTTGGACGTGTGCGGCGCGCCCACCAGCACGCCCGCCTGCGCCGGGGCCGGCTCGCTGCGCAGGGTCCAGCGGCTGAGCCGCCAGTAGGTGCCGGCGAGCGCCCGCCGCAGGGTTCTGAGCATCGGGCGACTCTACCGGCCGGCGGACGGGGAGCGGGTGTCGGAGGGCCGCGCCATGCTGCCTGGATGAGCGAGCACGCGCACGGCGTCCACCACACCATCGACTACCTCGAGCTGCCGGTGACCGACCTCGCGGCGGCCCAGGAGTTCTATGCCGCGGCCTTCGGCTGGGAGTTCGTCGCCTACGGGCCGCAGTACGCGGGCATCCGCACGGCCGCGGAGCGGGCGCCGGCGGAGGCGGGCGGGCTGCGTCTCGCCGAGGCCGCCGACGTCTCCCGGGGCGGCCCGTTCGTCCTGCTGTACTCCGACGACCTCGACGCGACGCTGGCCGGCGTGACGGCCGCGGGCGGCCGGGTGGTCGACGGCCCGTACGAGTTCCCCGGCGGCCGCCGCTTCCACTTCCTCGACCCCAGCGGCAACGAGCTCGGGGTGTGGGCGACGGCCTGACGGGCTCTGGCAGGCTCGTGCCGTGACCGCCGCCGCGAGCCCCTCCGTCCCGCTCCGTGTCGCCCTCCTCGGGTCGGGCGCGGGGAGCACCGCCGACCACGTCCTGGGGTCGGGCGCCGCCGATGTGCGCCTCGTGCTCGGGAACAACAGCCGGTCGGGGATCTTCGACGTCGCCCGGCGGCACGGCGTCCCGACCGCCCACCTCAGCGGTGTCACCCACCCGGACGCGGACGACCTCGACGCCGCCGTCCTCGCCGCGCTCGACGGTGCCGAGGTCGACGTGCTGGTGCTCGCCGGGTACATGAAGAAGCTCGGGCCGCGGGTCCTCGCCCGCTACGCGGGGCGGATCCTCAACACGCACCCCGCGCTGCTGCCGGAGTTCGGCGGCGCCGGCATGTTCGGCGACCATGTGCACGAGGCCGTCCTGGCCTCGGGCCGCGCGGTCTCCGGCGCGACGGTCCACGTGGTGACGGCGGACTACGACGAGGGACCCGTCGTCGCGCAGACCGAGGTGCCGGTCGTCCCCGGCGACGACGTGCCCGCCCTGCGTGCCCGGGTGCAGGCTGCGGAGAAGGCGCTCCTCGTCGAGGTGCTGCGGGCCTGGCGCTCCTGAGCCGGCGGGTGCGCCGGACGAGCTCGCGACGACAACCCCTGGACCCCGACGGACACGCCGCGCCCGTCACGGCGTGAGGCCTCAGCCCCGTGCGAAGGCGAGGCTCTCGGCCACGACGGACACGACGGCGTCGACCTCCGCGGCGTCGCGCGGGCCGTAGACCATGTACTCGGTGCCGAAGTCCTCGTACTGGTGCGGCTCCGCCCACCCGAGCGCGACGAGCTCCTCGCCGCGCTCGTGCGGCAGCACCAGGTGCACGCTCGTGTCGGTCACGCCGTGCAGGTGCACGGGCTCGAGGCGACGTCCCGGGGCCAGGTTCGTCGCCGGCTCCCGCTCCTGCTCGAGGCCGGCGAGGAAGACCGCGCGCGAGGACTTCGGCGACACCTGGCTGTGGCCCTCCACGACGCCGTCGAGCGCGAACACTCGGGCGACCAGCTCGCCCCACAGCGCAGGGGTCGAGCGTTGGGTGAGCTGGCGGTGCGGGCCCTCGTCGGACGTGTCAGGACGGTCGCCCGGGCGGGCGGTGGTCAGGTGTGGGGAGGTCGGCACGGTGGCACCGTACCCGCCCCGGCAGCCGGGACGTCAGCCCACGACAGCCAGGGCGAGCACGCCGGCCGCGACGGCGAGCGGCGCCACGACGGCGCCCTGGGTGACGACGCGGCGCACCAGGCCCACCGGCGCGGAGAACGTGTGCCGCCGGTACTGCTGGAGCCACAGCAGCGTGGCGAGCGACGCCCAGGGCGTGACGAGCGGCCCGGCGTTGACGCCGACGAGCAAGGCCGCCAGCCGGGCGTCGTCGCCCGTCACGGTGGGGGCGAGGGCGAGGTAGGCGGGCAGGTTGTTCACCGCGTTCGCGGACGCCGCGCCGACGGCGGCGACCTGGGCGAGGGCGCCCGCGTCGTCGCCCGTGCCCACGAGCGGGGCGAGCAGGTCGGTGAGACCGTGCGCGTGCCACGTCCCGACGACGGCGAACAGGCCGGCGGTGACCACGACCGTCCGCCACGGCACCAGCTCGCGCACCGGGACGAGGAGCGGCACCCGGCGCCACGCCGTCGCGGCCCCGAGCGCGACCGCGGCGCCCAGCGCCACGGGCAGCACCGGCAGCCCGGCGGCGAAGCCGGCCCCCATGAGGACGACGACCGCGCCCGCCGTCCACAGCAGCACCGGGTCGGCGGCCCGGCGAGGCTCCGGGACGGCGTACGTGCCGCGCAGGGCGGGCGCGTGCAGGACGGCGAGCGCGGCGACCACGACGACGACCACCGCGACGGCGGGCGCCACCATGACGCCGAGGTACCCGGCGTCGAACGACGACGCTGCCATGAGGTTGGTGAGGTTGGAGACCGGCAGCAGGAGCGACGCCGTGTTGGCGAGCGCCAGCACCGTGAGCGCGAGGGGGAGCGGGTCGCGGCCGGCGCGGCGGGCGACGGCCACGACGGCCGGGGTGAGCAGCACGGCCGTGGTGTCGAGCGACAGGACGACGGTGCAGACGGTCGCGACTGCGGCCACGAGGAGCCAGAGCGCCATCGCCCGCCCGCGGGCGAGCCGGGCGGCGCCGTCCGCGACGGCGTCGAACAGCCCCGCGCCGGCGCAGAGCTCGGCGACCACCGTGAGCAGGACGACGAAGCCCAGCACCGGCCCGGTCAGGGCGGCGAGGGAGCGGGCCTCGGCGGCCGGCAGCGCACCCGACAAGGGCAGGGCGACGACGAGGAGGAGCACCGGGACCCACAGGGGCGGCAGGAGCCGTCGCGCGCGGCGTGTCACGGGCTGAGCGTAGACGTCGGTTCGAAGGTCGGAGGTAGTGATCGGGCCTCGGCCGGCAACTGAGGGGTATGAGCACTCGACGCCGACGCCCCGGGGACGCCTCCGCGCCCCTGATCTTCGCGCTCGTGGCGCTCGGCTGCGCCACCGTCTGGGTCGTGTGGTTGGGCGTGCTGATGCTCACCGACGTCGCCGGGCCGCAGACGGCCGGCTGGGTGCTGACCGTCGGCGGCGTGACGGTGCTGGTCGCCGTCGGGCTGCTGGTGGCGTCGCTGCTCCGCGGCCCGACGCGCATCGTGGCGCACGACCCGTCCGGCGCGCGATGGTCGCTGCGCGCGGCACCGGTGCCGGTGCGCCTGGCGACGTCGGACCCGCTCGAGCCAGGGTCGCGCGGCGCGGCGCTCGCCGCCCAGGTCGTGCGCGCCGCCACCCGGCCCGGCACCGCCGACCGGGTCGACCGGGCACGCGCCGTCCTGGTGCTGCGACAGATCCTCGAGGTCGCGCAGGGGTCGGACGGGCCCGGCGGCCCCGGCGACGGCGACTGGGCACGGGTGCGCGCCGCGGTCGTGGACCTGACGCTGAGGGCGTCCGACCACCCGCCGCACCCGGTCACCCTGCTGCCGTGGGAGGAGCACCTCACCGCACCGCAATGAGCTGCCTGCGGCGCCCGTCCGGCCTGATCAGGGGCTCGTCGGGCGGGCGCCGCCGGCGTCGGCCAGCGCCTCCGCGACGAGGCGGTGGCCCTGCGCCTCGAACGCGTCGTCGCCCACCTGGTACGCCCAGCACGCGGTACCGATCGCCTCGCGCACCCGCGACCGGGACCACGCCCCCGGCTCGCGCGGGTCGGGCCCGTACCCGACGAGGAACGCCTCCTCGGCGCCCGGGTACCGCCGGAACTCCCGCGACGCGAGCCGGTCGAGGTCGCTCATCGCCGGCCGCAGGTCCGCGCGGCCGAGGTCGATGACGCGCACAGTGCCACCGTCGTCCACCAGCCAGTTGCGTGCCTGCCAGTCGCCGTGCGTCGGGACGACGACGGCGGGCGGCGTGGGCCAGGAGCGGATCAGCGTGCGCAACCGCGCCACGTCCCCCGGGGCGATCCGGTGCGGACCGCCCAGCCACCGCTCGGACCGGGCGTTCGCCCTCGCCTCGTAGCCGACGTCCTCGACGGCGAGCTGCCCGTGCAGGGCCGCCAGCAGCCGCCCCGCCTGCTCGTAGGTGTCCGGGTCGGCGGCGGCCGCGTCGTCCTGGACCAGCCGGCCCGGCTGGTACGTCGTGACGAGCAGCTTGGCGTCGACGTCGGCGCGCACCAGGCGCCCGACCCGGTCCGCGTCCACCCGGTCCGCGTCCACCCGTGCGTCGGGGGCGTCCGCGAGCCAGGGCCCCGTCCACTCCCGGTGCGCCCGGACCTCGCGGGCGATGTGGTGATCCCGCTCGCCCCCGGCCTTGACGACGAGCGTCCGCCCGCCCGCGGCCACGCGGAGGACGGTCGTCTCCACCAGTCCCCAGCTCATGTCCTCCTTGACCGCGACGTCCGGCAGCCAGGCGCTCAGCAGCTCGCGCTGCCGGTCGGACAGGGCGCGGAGGTCAGGGACCGCACGAGACATCCGGGCAGGTTAGCGCTCAGTCCTCGTGCCGCGAGCCGTCGTCGAGATGCCAGACCAGCTGTGCCTCGTCGAGGATGTCGCCGCCAGAGGTCGTGCTCCATGCGACCCAGTACCCGTCGGACAGCTCGGCGGGGACGACGGTGCCGTCCTCCGTCTCCAGCTCGACGCGCTCGACGTCCGCGCCTGCGAAGCCCGTCAGCACGTGGGCGCCGTCCGTCGAGGTGCCGATCTCCACCGCCGCCACGTCGCGCGCCGGGGCGGCGTCGGCCCTGCCGTTCGTCACGGTCCAGGCCTGGTACGGCGGGTATGCGTCCTGGACGCACATGACGAGCTCGCGCCGGTCGTTCATCATCGCGGTGAGCCCGAGGTCGTCGTAGCGTCGCTCGATCAGAGGCCGGAGGCCGGTGACGTCGGGGCCGTCCGTGCACCGCTGACGACGCTGCTCGGTGAGCGCCGTGGCCGGCTCCCCGTCCTCGGGCCAGGCGCTGTCGAGCGCCAGCGACCGGGCGGTGCCGTCCTCCCGCCAGAGCAGCGAGACGCGGGCGTCGGTCGGCACGCGGTCGCCGGGCATCATGACGGTCCAGCCGGCGCCGTCCCGGACAGTGTCGACGACGAGCAGGGAGCCCGGGGCTCCGGCGTCGCGCGGCGGTTCCACCTGGAGCCGGACGTCCCTGGCCCCCGAGCCGACATCTCCCCAGGCGACGTACCAGTCGTCGTCCATGACCCCGCCGAGCGTGACCTCCCCGGCAGACGCCGTGGGCGCGGGATCGGTCCACAGGGTGTTCGTCCTGGTCGAGCCCGCCGCGTCACTCGTGTCCGCGCAGAATCCGGTCAGCTTCTCGGGCGACCGCAGCATCGTCAGGCTCGCCCCGCCGACGGTGTCGTGGGCGAGCGACGACCAGGCCGGGTGGAGGTCGAACCGCTCGGGCAGGGACGCGGTGAGCTGCTCGGCGCACGACGACTCGGGTGACGCCGGCCCGGGAGCGGGTCGCGGTGCCAGCACCAGCCCGACGGCGACGACGCCGACGACGCCGGCCGCGGCGGCGCCGAGCTGCACGCGCCGACGGCGGCGCTCGCGCGCGGTGCGGCCGCGGTCGAGCGGCACGACGAGGTCGTCGTCGACCAGGGGGAGGGGGGCATCACCGTCCGCGGCGTCGCGGCGGGCGCGGGCGTCGTCGAGGTCGAGCACGTGCGCGCCCCCGACGCGTCGGCTGCGGGAGGGGCCGGACCCGTCGCGGTCGCCGTCGAGGGTCTCGTCGAGCACGTCGTCGAGCACCGCGCGGGCGGCGGCGAGCCGCTCGGGGTCGAGGGACGCGGTGGGGGCGAGGCGGGCGAGCCGCTCGTCGATACCGGTGGAGCTGCCTGCGGTGCTCATGCGGACCTCCTGGAGGACGCGGCGGAGCGGAGGGCGGTGGTCGCGGCGGCGGGGGCCGCGCCGGGGGCACCGTCGGCGTGGTCGGCGTCGGCGGCCAGCCGGCGTCGGGCGCGGTGCAGCCGGACGTGGAACGTCGCGGTGCTGCACCCGGCGACGTCGGCCGCGTCGGCGGGGGCGAGGCCGTCCCACGCCACGAGGAGGATCGCTTCCCGCTCGCGCTCGCCGAGGCGGGCGAGGCCGCGCAGCAGGGCGTCGCGCTCGACGGCGAGGGCCTCGGGCGCGGCCTCCGGCAGGGGCGCGGAGGCCGCGAGCGAGGCGAGCTCGTCGTCGAGCGTGCGGCGGCGCCGCGCGGCGCGGTGCGCGTTGCGCACGAGGTTGCGGGCCACGACCAGCAGCCACGGCAGCGCCGGGTCGGGGACGTCGTCGAGGCGGCGCCACGCCACGAGGAACGTCTCGGAGAGCACGTCCTGCGCGGTGTCCGGGTCGGTGTGCCGCCACAGGTACGCCTGGACGCGGACGGCGTGCGCGCTCCACAGCGCGGACAGTCGTTCGCGCCGGTCGGCGGCGTCGTCGGGGGTGCTCACACGACGTAGTGTCCCGGGCCGGCCGCTCCTTACACGCGAGATCGGTCATCCGGTACGAGATCGGTCGGGACGAGGACCGAGCTCGCACCGGTTGACCGATCTCGGGCCGTCAGGCGGGGCGCTCCCCGGGCTTGACGGCGAGCACGGGGCACTCGGCGGTGAGCAGGATGCGCTGCGCGACGGAGCCCATGAGCAGCTTGCCCACGGGGCTGCGGTGCCGCAGCCCCACGACGACGAGCCGTGCGGACAGCTCGGCCGCGACGTCGAGCACCTGCTCCGCGACGTCGCGCCCCATCTCCTGCCGCACGACGTGCGGCAGCCCGGTGCCCCGCAGCCGTTCGGCGAGGTCGGCGAGCCCGGCGGGGGCGGCGAACCGCTCGTCCACCAGGGCGTCGCCGCGGGTGCCGTTGACGACGGCCACGCCGCGCCCGCCCTCGGCGGCCCAGGCGATCGCGTGCTCCAGCGCGGCGGCACCGAACTCGTCGGGCGTCCAGGCCACCACCACCCAGCCGTCGGCGGGGGGCGGGGTCTGCTCCTGCCCCGGGGTCGTGGTCATCGGGCGCTCCCTTCGGTCACGGTCTCGTCGTCCGCCTCCTGCGTGTGCTCCGCCTCCGCGACGATCCGCGACTCCGTCCGCGACCGCCACCGCGACAGCAGCGGCCGGGTCAGCAGGACCAGCGCCAGGACCGCGTAGATGGCGATCGCCAGCGGCTCGCTCCACAGGATGGCGGGGTCGCCGCCGGAGATGGTGAGCGCCTCGCGCAGCTTGGTCTCCATGAGCGGGCCGAGGATGACGCCGAGGATGAGCGGCAGCACGGGGAGTCCGAACCGGCGCATCGCCATGCCGAGCAGGCCGAACACCAGCAGCAGGGCGATGTCGAACGGGTCGAGGTTGGTGGCGTAGGCGCCCAGGCAGGCGAAGAACAGGATGCCCGCGTACAGCTGGGGCCGCGGGATGCGCAGCAGCCGCGCCCACAGCGGTGCCAGCGGCAGGTTGAGCACGAGCAGCAGCAGGTTGCCGACCAGCAGGCTGGCGAGCAGCGTCCACACCATGTCCGCGTGCTCGGTCATGAGCTGCGGGCCGGGCTGGATGCCGTACCCCTGGAGCGCGGACAGCATCACCGACGCCGTCGCGGTCACGGGCAGGCCCAGCGCCAGCATCGGCACGAGCATGCCCGCGGCCGACGCGTTGTTCGCGGCCTCCGGCCCCGCGACGCCCTCGATGGCGCCCCGGCCGAACTCGTCCTTGGCGTCCGCCCTCCGGCGGGCGACGCCGCGCTTCGCCAGGCTGCGCTCGGTGACGAACGACAGGAAGGTCGGCAGCTCGGCGCCGCCCGCGGGCAGCGCGCCGAACGGGAACCCGTACGCCGTGCCGCGCAGCCAGGGCTTCCAGGACCGGCGCAGGTCCTCACGACCCAGCCACGGCTGCCCGACCGGCACGACGCGCGCGGGCT
Source organism: Isoptericola sp. NPDC056578 (assembly GCF_042793275.1). Taxonomy (NCBI): domain Bacteria; kingdom Bacillati; phylum Actinomycetota; class Actinomycetes; order Micrococcales; family Promicromonosporaceae; genus Isoptericola; species Isoptericola sp. NPDC056578. The sequence goes on along the minus strand of NZ_JBHTVC010000016.1, from coordinate 34,523 downwards.
TGCGACGCAGGTGCGCCGCGACCCACAGGGCCTCGCCGAGCGCGAAGATGCCGACGGCCACCACCACGATGTCGAGCCGGTCCACGAGCTGCGTGACGCCGAACGTCAGGCGCGGCTGCCCGGTGTTGAGGTCGAGGCCCACGAGGCCGATCGTCAGGCCCACGAACAGCGACATGAGGCCGCGCAGCGGGCTCGCGCCCAGCACCGTCGCCGTCATGACGAGCGCCAGCACCATGAGCGCGAAGTACGACGGCGCGCCGATCTCCACGGCGACGTCCGCCAGCGCCGGCGCGAACATCGCGACCAGGAGCGTGCCGATCGTGCCGGCGACGAACGACCCGACCGCGGCGGTCGCCAACGCCTGCGCGCCCCGCCCGGCCCGCGCCATGAGGTTGCCCTCGAGCGCCGTCATCACGGACGCGGACTCGCCGGGCGTGTTGAGCAGGATCGACGTCGTCGACCCGCCGTACATGCCGCCGTAGTACAGCCCGGCGAACATGATGAACGCCTGCGTGGGCTCCAGCCCGAACGTCACGGGGAGCAGCAGCGCGATCGCCATCGCCGGCCCGATGCCGGGCAGCACGCCGACGAAGGTGCCGAGCAGCACGCCCACCGCGGCGTACAGGAGGTTCATGGGGGTGAGGGCGGCGCCGAGGCCGTCCCACAGCAGTCCGAGGTTCTCCATCAGTCCCGCCCCCTCACAGGATCCCGTCGAGGACGCCGGGCGTGAGCGGGATGCCCAGCCCGACGACGAAGCTGTACCAGCTGGCCACGGCGAGCACGAGGCCCACCAGCACGTCGCGGATCACCGTGCGGCTGCCGAGCGCCCACGCCGACCCGGCGAAGAGGACGGCGCCCGCGAGCGCCCACCCGAGCCAGCTCACGGTGGCGACGGTCAGCAGGATGACTCCGACCAGCTTCAGCACCGTGGGCCAGTCGGCCGGGGTCGTGACGTCGACGTCCTCGCCCGCCTCCGGCTCGGGGCGCGAGCCGCGCGCCGTCGCGACGGCCAGCAGCACGCTCGTCACCGCCAGCCCCGCGCCGATGACGAAGGGGAAGACGCGCGGGCCCACGGGGTCGGCGAACCCGACCTCGAGGGTCGCGGCGTCGTAGACGGTGTAGGCGCCGACGACGAGCAGCACGGCCGACAGCCCGTACTGGGCGGCGTCGACGCGTGGGGTGCCCGGGCCACGTGGATCCTCGCCGGCCGGCCCCGCGTCGGGGGTCTCCACCTCGGTGCTCACAGCAGGTTCAGCTCCTTCAGGGTGGTCGACACCCGCTCGTCCTGCTCGCGCAGGAACCGCTCGAAGTCGTCGCCGGTGGTGAAGGCGTCGGTCCAGCCGTTGTCGGCCAGGGCCTGGTCCCACTCGGGCGAGTCGTGCATGCGGGTGAGGTAGTCGACGAGCCGGTCGCGGGCCTCGTCGCTGATGCCGGGCGGGGCGACGACGCCGCGCCAGTTCGTGAAGACGAGGTCGATGCCGGACTCGGTGAGGGTCGGGACGTCGGCGAGGACGTCCCCGGCGACGCGCTCGTCGCCGGAGACGGCGAGCACGCGCAGCTCGCCCGCCTCGATCTGCCCCTCGAACTCGGCCAGGCCGGAGAACCCGACCTGGATCTTGTGCCCCAGCAGGGCGCTGGTCAGCGGGCCGCCGCCGTCGTACGACACGTACCGCAGGTCTTTCGGGTCCACGCCGGTCGCCTTGGCGAGCTGCATGGGGAACAGGTGGTCGGGGCCGCCGGGCGACGACCCGCCGCCCACGACCACGGAGCCCGGGTCGTCCTTCCACGCGGCGACGAGGTCGTCGATGGTCTCGAACGGCGAGTCCGCGGGGACCAGCACGCCCTCCTGCTCCTCGATGAGCTGGGCGATGGGGGTCGCGTCGTGCGGCCGGGCGTCCACGCCGAACGAGTAGGTGGAGCCCACGACGCCGAGCCCGAGCGTCATCAGGAGCCGCTCGTTGCCCGCCTCGCCCATGAGCCGCGACATGGCGACCGAGCCGCCGGCGCCGAGGATGTTGGTGACCTGGATGTCGCCGCCGGTGATGCCGTCGCGGTCCAGGACGCCGACGGCGGCGCGGCCGGTCTGGTCGTAGCCGCCGCCCGGGCTGTTGGGGATCCACATGTCGAGGTCGGTCGAGTCGTCGCCGCGCGTCACTCCGCACGCGGCGGAGACCGCCACGAGGGTCGCGGCGAGGGCGGCGGCGACGGCGGCGCGCACGCCACGTCGTCGGCGGGATGTCGTCGTCGACACCGGGTACTCCAGACTGTCGGTGCTGCGGGGCGGCTGTGCCCCGGGTGAGATCGTCACAGGTACGCGTGGGGCGCGTCATCATTGGGCAACCAAAGGAGGTTGTGGAACTTGCGGTCACGACGCTCGCAGGGCTCCCGGCGCCACCTGACGCTCGGCGGTCAGGTGCTGGCGCTGCAGCTCGCCGTGCTGCTCGTCGTCGTCGCCGCGGCCGCCGTCGTCTTCCTGGGACAGGCCGACGCCGAGTTCCGCGACGACCGCGCGGACCGGCTCGAGGTGGCGGCGGAAGGCCTGGCGGGCATCCCGGCGGTGCAGGCGTCGCTCGCCGCGGACGCGCCCGACACGCAGGCGCTCGCGTTCTACCTGCAGACTCGCGCGGCCTACGTCGACGCCCGCAACGCCTACCTCACCGACCCCGAGGGGCGCATCCTCGTCGCCACGGACCCGACCCGCACCGGCGAGCGTCTCGACCTGCCCGACGACGCCGCCACGCGCGCCGGCAGCGGCGACGTCGCCGACGTGGCGGGGAGCTCGATCGCGGCGTGGGTGCCGGTCTACGGCGGCAGCGACCCGGTGCCGGAGCCGCGCGCGCCCGAGCCGGTGGCCGTCGTCGTGCTGGCCGACCCGTACCCGCCGCTGACGGAGCGGCTCTCGGACGCCGGCGGCGACGTGCTCGTGGTGCTGGGCATCGGCACCGCGCTCGCGGCCGCCGGGTCGTGGCTGCTGGCACGCCTGGTGAAGCGGCGCACGCGCGGCCTGGAGCCGGCGCAGATCGCGGCGCTCGCGGACCACCGCGAGGGCGTGCTGCGCTCGATCCGCGAGGGGGTCGTCGTCGTGGGGGACGACGGCGCCGTGAGCCTCATGAGCGACAGCGCCCGCGAGCTGCTCGGCCTCGTCGGGCCGGTCGCAGGAGCGGGCGACGCGCCCGACCCGACGGGCCGCCGCCTGGAGGACCTGGGCCTCGACCCCGCCGTCCTCGACCTGCTGCGCGGCACCGACGAGGTGCACGACGCGGTCCTGGTCGCGGGCGACACGGTGCTGGTGCTCAACCGCCGCCGCGTCCTGCACGACGGCCGCCCGGCCGGCACGGTGACCACGCTGCGCGACCGCACCGAGCTGCTGGCGCTGCAGAGCGAGCTGCACGCGCGCGAGAGCGTCACCGAGACGCTGCGCGCGCAGACGCACGAGTTCAGCAACCAGCTGCACACCGTCTCGGGGCTCATCGAGCTGGGGGAGTACGACGAGGTGGGGCGGTTCGTCGAGCGCCTCACGCGGCGCCGGGCCGACCTGAGCGACGTCGTGACGGCGCGCGTCGCCGACCCGGCGGTGGCGGCGCTGCTCATCGCGAAGGCGACGCTCGCGGACGAGCGGCACGTGGAGCTCGTCGTCGACCCGGGCAGCGCGCTGCCCCGACTGGACCCGGACCTGTCCGCGGACGTGGGGACCGTGCTCGGCAACCTCGTGGACAACGCCGTCGACGCCGCGGCGTGGGCCGCGGGCCCGGACGTGCACGGCGTCGCGGCGCCCGCCATGGTCCGGGTGCGCCTGGCGCTGGACGGGCCCGCGCACGACGTCCTCGTCGAGGTCGCGGACACCGGGCGGGGCGTGCCGCCCGAGCAGGCGGACGAGATCTTCCGGCGCGGGTGGAGCACGAAGCCGCACGGCGCGACCGGCCGGGGCGTGGGCCTCGCCCTGGTGCACGTGCTGGCGCAGCGCCGCGGCGGGAGGGTGACGGTGCACAATGGCGACGCCCGTGCCGGGGAGGGCGGTGCCGTGTTCATCGCCCGGCTGCCGCAGTCGGTCGCGGGCACCGGACGGGCCGACCAGGAGGTGCAGCAGGCGTGAGCCTCGACGTGCTGGTGGTGGAGGACGACTTCATGGTCGCGTCCATCCACCGCCGCTTCGTGGAGCGGGTCCCGGGGTTCCGCGTGGTCGGGGAGGCCCACTCGGGCGCCGACGCGATCGCCGCCGTCGAGGCGCTGCGGCCGGATCTCGTGCTGCTCGACGTGCACCTGCCCGACATGAGCGGCATCGAGGTGCTGCGCCGCCTGCGCGCGGCCGGCCACGACCTGGGCGTCGTCGTCATCACCGCCGCCCGCGAGGCGGACACGGTGCGCGCCGCGGCGGCGGGCGGGGCGGCGCACTACCTCGTCAAGCCGTTCGCGTCCGACGACCTCACGGCGCGCCTCCAGGAGTTCCGCCGCGCACGGGTCGCGCTCGAAGGGCTCGACGACGACGCCGGCGCGGACATCCAGGCGGACATCGACGCCGTCTTCGCCCGCCCGCCGCAGGCCGCCGCACCGCGCGAGCCCCTGCCCAAGGGGCTCAGCCAGGAGACCGCCGACGCCGTGCTGGCCGTGCTCGCGGACGGCGCCGAGCTCAGCGCGACCGAGTGCGCCGACGCCGTCGGCGTCAGCCGGGTCAGCGCCCGCCGCTACCTGGAGCACTTCGCGACGACGGGGCGCGCCGCGGTGCGCCTCAACTACGGCACCGCGGGGCGCCCCGAGCGCCGCTACCGGCTGCGCTGAGCCGGCAGCGGCGCTGCGGACACGGACGTCGGGCCGGGTCAGCCGGCCGCGCTCGGCCCGTACACGGTCACCTCGATGGTGCCGCCGAGGAAGACGTCCACCCGGGAGCACCCGGCCGACTCGTCGGTCACCTCCCTCGTCGGGACCTCGAAGTCGAACGACGCGACCGCCTCGTCGGCGACCGCCCGCGCCTCGTCGGCGGTGAGGCACTCGTCCACCACCCGGTCCCGGAGCGCGCCGATCATCGCGTCCACGTCCGGCGCGGACAGCCTCTGGTACGGGTCCTCCGACGGGCTGACGGTGAGCGTGCGTTCCCCGACGTTGACCTCGAGGTGGGAGCACGACGGCGAGGTCCCGCTCGGGTCCTCCGAGGCGACGGTCCAGTCCTGCAGGCCGAGCCGGTCGATCTCCCCCTGGGCCCAGGTGGCGCCCTCGGCGACGGAGCGGCACTCGCTCCAGCCGCCGTCGACCGGGTCGACGACGCTCTGCTGCAGCTCGACGACGCCGGTGCCCACCGCCTGGGACCCCTCCAGGCGCTGCACGCCCTCGGGCACCTGGCCGGCGGGGGCCACGACCGTCTGGCCGTCCCACGCGAAGGCGACGGGGTCCTCGATCGGGGGCAGCCCGGCCTCGGCGAGCAGCGTGGTGCAGTCGGCGTACGGGTCGCCGGTGATCCACGAGCCGGCGGCGTCGACGTCCAGCCCTTCGGCGGTGTCCGCGGTCCAGGCGTGGACGCAGGTGACGCCCTCGCCGCTGGAGCCCTGGAACGCCTGGATCGCCGCGTAGGCCACGCCGCCCCCGGTGAGGACGGCGGCCAGGCCGAGCGCCACCGCGCCGCGGCGCCCGAGGCGGCGTCGCCGGGGGAGCGGGTCGCCGGCGGTGGGCAGGGCGGGCGCGGTCGCGCCGTCGGTGCTCGTCATGGTGATCTCCTCGCGCAGGGCGGCGAACGCCGCCTCGTCCACGGCGTCGAGTCGGGCCCGGCGGGCCGGGTCCGCGGCGCTCAGCCGCTTCATCAGGTCGCTCATCACGCCTCCTCGGTTCCGGGGCGGGCAGGTGCCCACCCGCTGATCACCTGTCCGGCCGGGACGGTGCGTTGCGCGGCCCGGTCGGTGCGTCGCACGCCGGGGACGCCGTCCGCCGCGGCGAGCGCGGCCAGCTGGTCGGCCAGCCGCCGTCGGGCGCGGTGCAGCCGGACGCGCACCGCGGCGCGGGAGACGCCGAGCACCATCGCGATCTCGTCCCGCGCGAGCTGCTCCCACGCGACGAGGCGCAGCAGCTCGCGGTCCTCGTCGCCGAGGCGCGCGAGGGCCTGCTCGACGTCGCTGACGTCGTCGTCGGACGGAGGCGGCACGGCCTCGACGACCTCGGCCCGCAGGCGGTCCGCCAGGGCGGTGCGGCGCCTGGTCCCGCGGTGGTGGTTCGCGAGGACGCGGCGCGCCACGCCGAACATCCACGGGCGCGCGTCCGGGCCGGCGGGGACGTCCTCGATGCGCCGCCATGCGACGAGGAACGCCTCGGCGACGACGTCGGCGGCGTCCGCGGGGTCGGCGACGCGTCGCACCGCGTAGGCGAGCAGCGGGCGGTGCGTGGCCTCGAAGAGCGCGGTGAAGCGCGCCTCGTGGTCCGGCGGTTCGCGGGTGGGCATGGGCGGTCCTTCCGACCGGGGGACGGTGACGACCGGGACATGTCCACGTCCGGCCCGAGCGTTGCAGGGCGGCCGGGGCGGCGCTACCGGTCCCCGCCGCCGGCGCCCAGCACCCGCGCCGTGATCCGGGGCAGCGCGTCCGCCAGCACGGCGGGCCGCGGCGTCCGGGTGACGAGCGTGACCCGCACGGCCCCCGGCACCGGGGACGGCACGACGCGGTCGCCGGGCGCGGCGTACCAGCGGGCAGTGAGCTCGGGCACGAGGGCCGGGCACCCCAGCTCGCGCGCGATGCGGAGCGTGGCCTCCGTGGTGGGGCCGCGGCGCGGGACGGCGCCCAGGGCCGACAGCCGCCGGTGCGTGGTCTCGCCGGCCAGGTCGATGAGGCTGTACACGACCGTGCGCCCCGCGAACGGCCGGCGCCCCGCGGCGAGCGGCGCCACGCCGGCGGGCAGCACGACCACCCGTGGCGACTCGCCCAGCGGGGTGCGCTGCAGGCCGCGCGGCACCACGATCTGCTCCGCGACGGTGACGATCGCGGCGTCCAGGGAGCCCTCGTGCACCTGCCGCACCAGGGTCGGGCCGTGGTCCACCTCCGGCAGGACCGTGACGTCGGGCAGCTCGAGCTCGACGGCGGTGAGCACCATCGGGCTGAGGGCCTGGATGGTGCCGACCGACAGGGTCGGCGCGGCGACGGCGGCGAGCACCTGGTCGGGCAGGTCGTCCAGGTCGGCCAGGAGCCGCGCGGCCAGGCGCGCGAGCTCGCGTCCGGCCGGGGTGGGCCGGGCGCCGGTGGTGTCGCGGTCGAACAGCGGCGTGCCGAGGCGGCGCTCCAGGGCGGACAGGCGGCGGCTCGCGGACGGCTGCGCGACGAGCAGCTCGCGCGCCGCGGCGCCCACGGAGCCGTGCCGCGCGACCGCCTCGGCGAGCAGCAGGTCGTCCACCGTCAGACGGGAGGTCATGCCTCCAGCGTATGAGCGAGGCGCCCGCGCCGCCGTCTACCGGCGGCGGCCGCCGGTGCGGAGGATCGAGGCATGCGACGTCCCCTGCTGATCCTCACCGCGATCACGTTCCTCACCTGGGTGGGGGCGCGGATCACCGCCGTCGCGCTGCCGCTCGTCGCGCTCGCCGAGACGGGGGAGGCGTGGGCCACGGGCCTCGTGGGCGGCATGTCGGGGCTGCCGCTGCTGACGGTCGGCTGGTGGGGCCGCGGCCTGCGCGAGCGGCTGGTGTCCGGCCGGGCGCTCGCCCTCGTCATGCTCGTGCAGGCCGCGGGGCTCGCGATCGTGCCGCTCGCGGCGCTCGTCGGCCAGGTGGGCGCGGTCAGCCTGTGCGCGTCCGGCCTCGTGACCGGCGTCGCCGGCGCGCTGCTCGGGCCGGCCGAGCGCGCGCTCGTCGCCGACCTCGCGGACGTCGGACGGCACGGTGGCGGGGCAGGAGGGGCGGGCGCGTCCGCCGCCCGCTGGCTCGCGTGGCAGGACCTCGCCCATCGCGTGTCGATGATCTTCGCGCCGCCGCTCGGCGCGTGGCTGGTCGTGGCGTGGGGCGCGGAGCCGCTGCTGTGGTGCCAGGCCGCCGTGGTGCTGGTGGCCGCGGCGGCGATGCTCAGGGTTCCGCGGGCGGACGGCCGCGCGCCGGCGCGGGGCGAGGAGGAGCCGACGGCGGTGCTCGCCGTCCTGCGCGCGCACCCGCAGGTCGCGGTGGGGATCGCCGCGGCGGGCGTCGGCGGGCTGTGCTGGTTCGGCTTCAGCCTCGGGCTGGCGGTCCTCGGCGTGGAGCACGGGATGCCCGGCGCGCTGATCGCGGCCGGGATGAGCGGCTACGGGGCGACGTCGGTCGCCGCGTCTCTGGCGGCGCCGCTGCTCGTCGACCGACTGCCGCGCCTCGCGACGGCGGTCGGCACGTGGGCCGTGCTCGGCCTGTCGTTCGCGGCGCTTCCCGCGGTGGTGCCGAGCGTGGTGGGCGTCGCCCTCGTGTCCGCCGTCGGCGGGCTGGCGACGCCGTTCGGGATCGCCGCGCTCAACGCGCTGATCAGCGAGCGCACCTCCGGGGCGGAGCGGCGCGCGGCGTTCACGGCGGAGACGGTGCTGCACTCGGGCGGCGCCTCGCTCGGGCTCCTCGTGGGCGGCGCGGTCATCGGCGTGGTGGGCGCGGGTCCGGTGCTCGTCGTCGTCGGCGGGGTGCAGGTCCTCGCCGGCGGCCTCGGGTTGCTGGCGGCCCGGTACCTCGGCGCCCGCGGTCGGACGCCGGCCGCCACGCCGGCCGCCGCCGTCAGCGGCTGAGCGGCGCCGCGTCGGGCCCGGGGCCGTCGAAGGCCTCCCGGGCCGCCTCGACGTCGGGCAGGACGGACGCGGACCAGGCCAGCAGGGCGTCCACGAGGTCCTGGAGCGTGCTGCCGAGCCCCGAGACGCGGTACTCGACGGCGACCGGGCGGGAGCTGAGGAGCCGTCGCTCGACCATGCCGTTGCGCTCGAGCCGCCGCAGCGTCGCGGTGAGCGACTTCTGGGTCACGGCGGGGATGCTGCGGCGCAGCTCGTTGAACCGCTGGGGCCGCTCGCAGAGCGACTCGAGCACCTGCAGCGACCACTTGTCGAGCACCTGGTCGAGCAGCTCACGGTGGGCAGGGGCCAGGGCCGGGGCGGTCTCGTTCACGACACCTAGTCTCGTTGAAGTGGCCTGAGGAGACCAGGTAGACACGGGATACCTGACCGCCCCACCGGAAGGACGTCCCGTGACCGTCGACCTGCGCACCCCGCCCGGCATGCTCCACCCCGTCCCGTACCACCACGTCGCGATCGGCGTGGGCTCCCGGCACGTGCACGTCGCCGGGCAGGTCGGCCGCGACGCCGACGGGTCGCCGGCGGCCGTCGGCGACCTCTCCGGCCAGGTCGCCCGGGCGCTGCGCCACACCGCCCGGGGGCTGGCCGGCGCCGGAGCGGGGTTCGGCGACGTGGTCCGCCTGCGCTTCCTCGTCGTCGGCTGGCGGCCGGAGAGGTACGGCGACCTCGTGGCAGGGATCGAGGAGGTCGTCGAGGAGCTCGGCATCCCGCAGCCGTGGCCGCCCGCCACGCTCGTCGGCGTGGAGAGCCTGTTCGAGCCGGACGTGCTCGTCGAGATCGAGGCCGACGCCGTGCTCGACTGAGGGTCGGCGGGTGCCGGCCGGGTGCCGCGGACGCGCCAGGCCGTCGGTGGCGGCGCGGGATGAAACCCTGGGGGCATGCGTCTCCTCCTCCTGCGACACGGCCAGACCCCCTCCAACGTGGCGGGGCTGCTCGACACCGGTGCCCCCGGCCCCCGGCTGACCCCGCTGGGCGAGCAGCAGGCGGCCGCCGTCCCGACCGCGTTGCGGGAACGGCGGATCGACGCCCTCGCGGTGTCGTCGCTGGTGCGGACCTCGGACACCGTCGGCCCCCTGGCCGCAGCCCGCGACCTGCGCCCCACGGTGCTCGACGGCCTGCGCGAGGTGGAGGCCGGCTCCCTCGAGATGTCGTCCGACCTCGCCGACCACCACACCTACCTCGAGACCGTGTTCGCCTGGTCCCGCGGCGACCGGTCGCGACGCATGCCCGGCGGGCCCGACGGCGACGCGTTCCTCGCCCGGTTCGACGACTCGGTCGCCGCGCTCGCGGCGCGCGACCACGACGTCGTCCTCGCCGTCTCCCACGGCGCCGCCATCCGCTCGTGGTCCGGCGCGCGCGTCCGCGGCCTGGACGTCGAGGAGCTGGCGCACACCCCGCTCGCGAACACCGGCCTCATCGAGGTCGAGGGGGACCCGGGGTCGGGCTGGCGGCTGGTGGACTGGCACCGCGAGCCCGTCGGCGGCGCGCTGCTCGACGCGGTCGTCGCGCACGACCCGACCGGCGAGCCGGTCGACGACTGACGGGTCCCCCTCACCGCACCAGGCCCGCGGCGAGCGTGACGAGCATCCCGAGCCCCAGCAGCACGAGGAAGCCGCCGGCGGCCCTGGTCAGCCACGGCAGCAGGCGGGCCAGGCGCGCGAGCGCCCGCTCGGAGCCCAGCGCGACGGCGACGAACAGGTCCCACGCCAGCACGACGGCGACCATCCAGGCGCCGTAGAGCGCGCGGGTGCCGGGCGACGCGGCGGTGAGGGTGGCGGCGAGGCTGACGTAGAACAGCGCGTTCTTCGGGTTGAGCAGCCCGGACGCGAGCCCGAGGCCGAGGTTCCGCGTCCACGAGCCGCGGCCGAGCCTGGCCGGTGCGGCGAGCTCGACGTCGACCCGGGCGCGCACGAACGCGATCCCCATGACGACGAGGAACACGCCGCCGGCGCCCTGGACCACCAGGAGCGCCGCCGGGTTCGTGATCGCGGACAGCCCGCCGAACGCCACCGCGACGAAGACGCCGTTCGCGCAGGCGATCCCGACGCACGCGCCGCTGGCGCTGCGCCAGCCGCTGGTCATCGTGGTGCGGGCGATCAGGAAGAAGTCGGCCCCGGGGATCAGCAGGGCGAGGAAGTGCGCGACGGCGACGGCGAGGAACTGCTCCATGCGGGCATGCTCGGGCGAGCCCGCCGTCGCGGTCTTGGACGAAATTGCACCTGGACGGACCGGCGCGCCGCCGCCCGCCCGCGGGCAGCCGCCCGGCGCGGCGTCAGCGCCGGTAGGCGCCGGGGGTGGCCGCCACGTGGGCGCGGAACACGCGGTGGAAGTGGCTCTGGTCGGCGAACCCGAGCGCGTGCGCGGTCTCGGCGAGCGGCCTGCCCGCGCGCAGCATCGCCCGCGCGGCGGTCACCCGGTCGTTGTGGCGCCACGCCACCGGGGTGAGCCCGGTGGCCCGCTTCATCGTCCGCACCAGCGCGTACCGGTCCATCCCCGCGACGGCGGCCAGCTCGTCGAGCGCCGGGTTCGACGCGTCGTCGTGCAGCCGGGCCAGCACCGGTCGCAGGCGTTCCAGCAGCGCGTCGTCCGTGGTGGGGGCGATCCGGCGGTGGGGCGGCGTCGTCGCGCACGTGCGCAGGGCCTGGCGGAGCGCCTCCTCGACCCCCGCGGCGTCCACCCTCCTCCCGTCGCCGGGCGCGAACAGCAGGTCCTCCACGGCGCGTACCCGGTGGTAGGCGCCGGGGGCGCGCAGGACGGTGATGCCGGTCAGGAGGGCGTCCGCCCCGGCCGGCAGCAGGCCCGCGACCCAGTCCTGGTCGGCGTGGATCATCCCGTACTCCCAGCGACCCCGGTCGGGGTTGCAGGAGTGCACGTGACCGGCGGGCACGAGGATCACGTCGCCGGCGGAGAGCGGCAGGGGAGCGCCGTCCGCACCGGTGAACGTCGTCGTGCCGGCGTCGATCAGTCCGACCGAGAACCGGTCGTGCGAGTGCAGGCGGTAGCACGCGGCGTCCTGGCAGGACCGTCGCGCCTCCAGCTGCGGCAGCGCCGCGTCGTGCCAGAACTCGGTCATCGACGCCGACCGTACGGCATTTGGCGGCCGGCTCGGTCGCCCGCACCCTGCGCGGCCGGCGGACGAGGGGTGCCAGCATGCTCTGCATGACGACGGTGACGCTGCGCCCGATGACCCCGGCCGAGTTCGACGAGTGGCAGGACGCCCTGGCGGCGGACTACGCGGCGGAGCAGGTCGCGGCGGGCCGCTGGCCGTACGAGGGAGCGGTGCGGCGGGCCCGCGACGAGTCGGCGCAGCTCCTGCCGCGGGGACCCGCGACGGAGGGGATGCTCGTCAACCTCGCCGTCGACGCCGACGGGGAGCCGGTCGGGCGCAGCTGGGTGGCGCTGGACCCGCCGCACACCACGGCGGGGATCGCGTTCCTCTACGACATCGAGGTCGTCGAGTCCCGGCGCGGTCAGGGCCTGGGGCGTGCGCTGCTGGCCGCGACGGAGGAGGCCGCCCGGCAGGCCGGCGCCACCGCGCTGGAGCTGAACGTCTTCGGCCGCAACGCCGCCGCCGTGTCGCTCTACGACTCCGCGGGGTACGCCGTCGTCACGCAGCAGATGCGCAAGTCGCTCTGAGGCGGGCGCCCGGGAGCACGTGGGTGCTCAGAGGTGCGGGCGCAGGTCCATGCCCATCACGGTGCGGACGGGGACGGCCCCGGTCGTGTCGTCGGCGACGTGCTGCATGCCGAGCTTCTCGGCGACCCGGCGGGACGCCGCGTTGTCGGGGTGGACGATCGCCACGAGCTCGCGCGCCCTCAGGGTGTCGCGTGCGAAGTCGCGGCACGCGGCGGCGGCCTCGGTCGCGTACCCGCGCCCCTGCAGGTCGCCCCGGACGTGATAGCCGACCTCGAGCCGGACCTCGGCGCCGACGCGCTGCCACGTGAGCCCGCAGTCGCCGACGAAGGTGCCGTCGAGGGTCTCCAGCAACCAGAGCCCGTACCCGTGGCGGGAGTAGTTCTCCTCGTTCCAGGCGATCCACGCCGCCGCTTCGGCGCGGGTCTTCGGGGCGGGGTAGTACGCCATGACGTCGGGGTCGCCGAGGAGCGCGGCCATCTCGTCGAGGTCGTCCGCGCCCATCGCGCGGAACCTCAGGCGGGCGGTGGGCGGGGGCGTCCTGTCGCGGGTCACCTGGCGATTCTCGTCGGGACCGTACTCCGCGCGACACTGGGGGGAGCACTATCTGCCAAGACGAGGAGTACCAGGTGCCCCAGGGAACAGTCCGATGGTTCGACGCCGACCGAGGGTTCGGCTTCATCGACCTCGGGAACGAGGCCGAGGACCTCTTCGTGCACGCGTCCGAGATCGTCGGCGAGGACGGGCCGAAGCAGCTCCGCGAGGGTCAGGCCGTCGAGTTCGAGGTGGGCGAGGGCGACCGCGGCCCCCAGGCGCGCCGCGTCCGTGTCACGGGCGAGCGGTCCGCCGACGCGCCCGTGGGCGTGCTCGGCACGGTCGCCTGGTACGAGCCGGCCAAGGGGTACGGCTTCGTCACGCCCGACGACGGTCGTGGCGAGATCTTCGTGCACAGCTCGGCGATCGTCGGGGGCGGGGTGATCTCCGAGGGCCAGCGGGTGGCGTTCATGGTCGTCGAGGGGGAGAAGGGGCCGCAGGCGGACCACCTGCTCCCGCTCGCCGCGGAGGCGGCGCGGGCGGCCTCCGACGGCGCGGACGGCACCGTGTCCTGGTTCGACGACACCAAGGGCTTCGGGTTCATCGCTCCCGACGCGGGCGGCGGTGACCTCTTCGTCCACGTCAACGCGCTCGGCCCGGGCCTGACCTCGCTGTCCGAGGGCGCGCGTGTGACGTACGACGTCGTCGAGGGCGACAAGGGGCCGAACGCCCGCGACGTGCGGCTCGTGCGCGGCTCCGGCTCGCACGCGGGGCGCGACCGGGACCGCGACCGGGACCGCGACCGGGACCGCGACCGCGACCGTGACCGGGGCCGGCCGGGCCGTCCCGCGGCGTCCGGCGGGCCCGTGCGCGGAGGTGAGGGCACCGTCGCGCGCTACGACGCGGACCGCGGCTTCGGCTTCATCACCCCCGACGCCGGGGGTGCGGACCTGTTCGTGCACGTGTCGGTCGTGCAGGGCGGCGAGTACCTGGAGGAGGGCGACCGGGTCCGGTTCAAGGTGCGCCAGAGCGACCGCGGACCGCAGGCCGACCGCGTCGAGCTGATCTGAGCGCCGCGCCGTTCTGGTGGCGACCCTGCTGTTCGCTCACGGCGAACAGCAGGGGCCACCTGGGGGAATATCGGCGCCCCGAGCAAGGTTGAGCCATACAGACTCAACTTTGGCGCCCGCGGTTTGCGAGGCGGGGACGCCGAGATTTACGTTGAGTGCAGTTGACTCAACCTCGGGCGCACAGGCGTCCGGACGTACGCATGGAGGCAGCACACATGGCTCGAGCAGTCGGTATCGACCTGGGTACCACCAACTCGGTGGTCGCCGTCCTGGAGGGCGGCGAGCCCACCGTCATCGCGAACGCGGAGGGGTCGCGCACGACGCCGTCCGTCGTCGCGTTCTCCAAGACCGGCGAGGTCCTCGTCGGTGAGGTGGCCAAGCGTCAGGCGGTCACCAACGTCGACCGCACCATCTCGTCGGTCAAGCGCCACATGGGCACCGACTGGTCGGTCGAGATCGACGACAAGAAGTACACCGCGCAGGAGATCTCGGCGCGCGTGCTCGGCAAGCTCAAGCGCGACGCCGAGGAGTACCTGGGCGAGCCCGTCACCGACGCGGTCATCACCGTCCCGGCGTACTTCAACGACGCCGAGCGCCAGGCGACCAAGGACGCCGGCCAGATCGCGGGCCTCAACGTGACCCGCATCGTCAACGAGCCCACCGCGGCGGCCCTCGCCTACGGCCTGGAGAAGGGCAAGGAGGACGAGCTCATCCTGGTCTTCGACCTGGGCGGCGGCACGTTCGACGTCTCGCTCCTCGAGGTCGGCAAGGACGAGGACGACTTCTCCACCATCCAGGTGCGCGCCACGTCCGGCGACAACCGCCTCGGCGGCGACGACTGGGACCAGCGCATCGTGGACCACCTCATCAAGCAGGTGAAGAACAGCGCGGGCGTCGACCTGTCCAAGGACAAGATCGCCCTGCAGCGTCTGCGCGAGGCGGCCGAGCAGGCCAAGAAGGAGCTCTCGTCCGCGACGAGCACCACCATCTCGATGCAGTACCTGTCGATGAGCGAGAACGGCCCCGTCCACCTGGACGAGAAGCTCACGCGCGCGCAGTTCCAGCAGATGACGCAGGACCTCATCGACCGGACCAAGGCGCCGTTCCACGCGGTGATCCGTGACGCCGGCATCTCGGTCTCCGACATCGACCACGTCGTGCTCGTGGGTGGTTCCACCCGCATGCCCGCCGTGACCGAGGTCGTCAAGGAGCTCACCGGCGGCCGCGAGCCCAACAAGGGCGTCAACCCGGACGAGGTCGTCGCCGTGGGCGCGGCCCTGCAGGCCGGCGTCATCGGCGGCGAGCGCAAGGACGTGCTGCTCATCGACGTCACCCCGCTGTCCCTCGGCATCGAGACCAAGGGCGGCGTGATGACCAAGCTCATCGAGCGCAACACGGCCATCCCGACCAAGCGCAGCGAGATCTTCTCCACGGCGGAGGACAACCAGCCGTCCGTGGCGATCCAGGTCTTCCAGGGCGAGCGCGAGTTCACCCGCGACAACAAGCCGCTGGGCACCTTCGAGCTCACCGGCATCGCCCCGGCGCCGCGCGGCGTCCCGCAGATCGAGGTCACCTTCGACATCGACGCGAACGGCATCGTGCACGTGTCCGCCAAGGACCGCGGCACGGGCACCGAGCAGTCGATGAAGATCACCGGCGGGTCGGCCCTCCCCAAGGAGGACATCGACCGCATGGTGAAGGACGCCGAGGAGCACGCCGCCGAGGACAAGAAGCGTCGCGAGGAGGCGGAGACCCGCAACCAGGCCGAGGCCTTCGCGTACTCGATGGAGAAGCAGATCGCGGACAACCGCGACAAGCTCCCCGCCGAGGTCGTGACCGAGGTCGAGGCCGACATCGCCGGCGTCAAGACCGCCCTGGAGGGCGAGGACGCCGACGCCGTGAAGTCCGCGTACGAGAAGCTCGGCGCGTCCTCGCAGAAGATCGGCCAGGCGCTCTACGCCACGGCCGAGCAGGAGCAGGCCGCGGGTGACACCCAGGCGGCCGAGGACGACGCGGCCGCTGCCGCGGGCGCGACCTCCGCTCCCGACGAGGACGTGGTCGACGCCGAGATCGTCGACGACGAGGACGACAAGAAGTGACGGACGAGAACCAGCGGTCGGTCCCCGAGCCCCCGGAGAACTCCGAGGGCTCGGGGGAGACCCCCTTCCAGTTCACCGACAAGCGCAAGGTCGACCCGCAGTCGGGCGAGGCGCGTGCCGCCGAGCCCGCCGCCGCGGGGGAGGGCGACGACCCGCTCGCCGCCCTCGACTTCGAGCCCGAGGGCGAGGCCGCCGAGAGCGCCGAGGTCCTCGCGGCCAAGGCCGAGGCGGCCCAGCACCTGGACGCGCTGCAGCGCGAGCGGGCGTCGTTCACGAACTACCGCAACCGGTCGCTGCGCGACCAGGAGGCGGCGCGGACCCAGGGCACGCAGGACGTGCTCGCCGCGCTGCTGCCGGTGCTCGACGACATCGAGCGCGCCAAGCAGCACGCCGAGCTGAGCGGGCCCATGGCGGCCATCGCGGAGAAGCTCGACGCGTCGCTGGCGCGGTTCGGCATCGAGCGCTTCGGCGCGGTCGGGGAGGAGTTCGACCCGAACGTCCACGAGGCGCTCATGCACAACGTGGACCCCGAGGCGACGGGCACGACCGTCGCGATGGTGGTCGAGCCCGGTTACCGCATCGGCGAGCGGGTCGTCCGAGCCGCCCGCGTGGGCGTCGTCGGCCCCGAGTGACACCACCCGCGAGATCGACCTGCCCGTCGTGAGACCGACCCTTCGAGGGCCGCTCTCACGACGGGCGGGTCGATCTCGCGGACAATGACAGGAAGGAGGGCGTCGTGACAGGTCAGGACTGGATCGAGAAGGACTTCTACTCCGCTCTCGGCGTCCCCAAGGACGCGGACGACGCGGCCATCAAGAAGGCGTACCGCAAGCTCGCGCGCCAGTACCACCCGGACCAGAACCCGGGAGACGCGTCGGCGGAGGCGAAGTTCAAGGAGATCGGCGAGGCGTACGCCGTGCTGTCCGACTCCGAGCAGCGCCAGCAGTACGACGCCGTGCGCGCCATGGCCGGCGGCGGTGCCCGCTTCGCGGCAGGCCCGGGCGGCGGTGGCGGCAACGGGTTCGAGGACGTCTTCGGCTCGATGTTCGGCGGCGGCGCCGGCCCGAACGTGCGCTACCAGCAGTACCCCCAGGGCGGCGCGGGCGGCGGAGGCTTCGAGGACATCCTCAGCTCCATGCTCGGCGGCCAGGGCGGCTTCCGCAGCGGCGGCCGGCAGCGCGCCGGCTTCACGACTCCGCAGAAGGGCCCGGACGTCGCGGCCGAGACCACGCTGCCGTTCCGCACGGCGGTGGAGGGCGCCACCGTCGAGTTCACGGTGGACGGCCGCAAGGTCAAGACCAAGATCCCCGCCGGCGTGAACGACGGCCGCAAGCTGCGCATCCGCGGCAAGGGGCGTCCCGGCTCGGGCGGCGGCGACGCCGGCGACCTCGTGGTCACCGTGCACGTCGCGCCGCACCCCGTCTTCACGCTCGACGGCACGAACCTGCGCATGACGGTCCCCGTGACCTTCGCGGAGGCCGCGCTGGGCACGACGGTCGAGGTGCCGACGCTCGACGGGCACACCGTGCGGCTCAAGGTGCCGGCGGGCACGCCCACCGGGCGGGTGCTGCGGGTCAAGGGCCGCGGCGTGAGGACCACGAAGACGCAGGGCGACCTGCTGGTCACGGTCCAGGTGGCCGTGCCGCAGAAGCTCAGCAAGAAGGCGAAGGAGGCGCTCGAGGCGTTCGCCGCCGAGAGCGACCACGAGGACGTGCGGGCGGGGCTCGCGCAGCGCGCGGCGGAGTGACGCCGCGGCGAGGCGCGGGCTGACCGGCCGGAGGCACCGAGCGAGGGAGGTAGCGATGGTCACCGAGGACGCGCCGGTGCTGACCGTGTCGCAGGCGGCCCGGCTCGCCGGCATGCACCCGCAGACGCTCCGGCAGTACGACCGCCTCGGGCTGGTCACGCCGCGCCGGACCCCCGGGCGCGGCCGCCGCTACTCCCAGCGCGACGTGGCACGCCTGCTCGAGGTGCAGCGGCTCGCGCAGGTGGAGGGCATCAACCTCGCCGGGATCCGACGGATCCTCGACCTGCAGGAGCACGTCGCCCAGCTCGAGGGCCGGCTCGCGGCGCTCGCGATGCAGCCCGGCGGCCGGGTGTTCACGGCGGGCTCGACGGGCGACGTCGTCGTCGTGCGCCGCGGCCAGCGCGTGCGCCGCGCGGAGCGGTCCGACCTCCGGGCCGACATCGAGGCCGAGGAGGGCGCGCTGGTGCTGTGGCGCCCGCACCGCCGCGGCTGACGTCTTTTCGCAACGCAATTCTTCGCTAATTCATGGTGCAATAGGTAAGGTATTCCTTATTCGATACGCCGTGAATTCGATCCCGCATTCGCTGTGCATTTCCGTGCGAGAGGAATATCGTGGTCGAAGGCGGCGAGAGCCGGCGTCGAGCGGCGAGGAGCGCACCATGAGCACGCTGATGGAGATGCCCGAGGTCACCGAGTGCACCGTCGAGGGCTGCGGCTACAACCACGACCACGGCTGCCACGCCGGGGCGGTGACGATCGCGGGGCACAGCGGCGACGCGGCGTGCGCCACCTTCATCCCGCTGAGCGCGAAGGGCGGCCTCGAGAAGGTCGTGGCCCACGTGGGCGCGTGCCAGCGCGGCGACTGCGTCCACAACACCGACCTCGAGTGCGCGGCGTCGGCCATCCGCGTCGGCCCCGGCCCGGACGACGAGAGCCACGCCGACTGCCTCACGTACGCCCAGCACTGACGCGGCACCTGACCGGGGCCGTGCCGGGCCGGTACGGCTAGCGGGCCAGCTGCGTCAGCAGCTCGACGGCGGCGGCGTGCGACGTCGGGAGGCGCTCCACCCACACCCGGGTGGGGCGCCTCAGCGCGTCTCCGAGGCCCATGAGCGCGGCGTTGCGCTCCACCACCCCGCGGGTGGCCTTGGCCAGGTCGGGCACCCCCGTGTCGCGCCGCGCGAGCACGACGAACACGCCGTCGGTGAGGGCGGCCATCGGGTGGCCCTCGCCGTAGACCTGCTCGAGGGCGCGGCCGACTGTCGCGGAGCGTGCGGCGCGGTCCCACGGGGCGAGCCCGTCGACGGCGACGTCGACGACGACGAGGCAGTGCGTGTCCGGCACGTCCTGGTCGGCGCCGACGGCGGCGCCGTAGGTCTCCCGCAGCCGCTCGGCCAGGTACTCGCGGGTGGGGAGCCCGGAGCTGGGGTCGCGCAGGGCGCCGAGCGCCGGCTCGGCGTCGCGGCCGCGCACCCACCCGACGGCGACGGCGCGGACCGCGTCGGGGTCGGCCGGGTGGTGGGCGGAGCGGTACAGGCACTCGAGGTCGTCCAGCGTCTCGCCCAGGCCAACGCCGGCCCGTCCGCGCGCGGCGCCGAGCCGGTGGGCGGCGGCGTGGGGGGACCGGCCGTCGTCGAACGCCTCGACGAGGGCGTCCACGGCGGGGTGGTACCAGTCGTCCGGACGCAGCCATACCTCGGCGAGGCTCGTCGCGCGCCAGCGGTCGATCACGTCCGAGACGTGCTCGGGCGCGTCGGGGGGCCCGCTCGTGGACCGGTTCATGATGAAGGGACCGCCATGGGCAGCCATCATGACGCAGTTGTGGCCGACTTTCATCGGTAGGTGCCCCGGGATAGCCCTCTCCGCTGCCTGAGGCACGGAATCCCGCGGATCTCGGCCCAAAGTTCACCCCGCGAGCAGGTGCTCCCGGCGCGTAAAGTACGGGGGTCTGCGTGTGGCCTTCGCGCAGCATCGGGTGCAGAGCGAGGTCGGCCATGACGGACGTCTACGTGGGGTCGGACGACTCGGCGCGCAGTGACGCCGAGCTGATCCTCGACGTGCGCGGTGGGGACCTCGAGGCGTTCGGGGCCCTCTACACCCGGCACCTCCCGGCGGCGCGGGCCGTGGCCCGGCAGTACGTCCGGTCGGCGGCCGACGCGGACGACCTGGTCTCCGAGGCGTTCCACCGCGTGCTCGACGTGCTCCAGCACGGCGGCGGCCCGGACGCGACGTTCCGGGCCTACCTGCTCACCGTCGTGCGGCGCCTCGCCGCCGACCTCGCGCGGGGCGTGAAGCGCACCCGCCCGACGTCCGACGACGGCACGTTCGAGGCCGCGCTCGGCCTGGTCGACCCCACCGACGTCGCGACGTTCGAGGGCTTCGAGCACTCCGTCGTGAAGAACGCCTACCAGGCGCTGCCGGAGCGCTGGCAGGCCGTGCTCTGGTACACGGAGATCGAGGGGCGCGCGCCGGCGGAGGTGGCCCCGATCCTCGGCCTGACCCCCAACGGCGTGTCCGCGCTCGCCTACCGCGCCCGAGAGGGGCTGCGGGTCGGCTACCTGCAGGAGCACCTCACGCACGCGCCCACCGACGGCTGCCGGGTGGTGAACCCGCTGCTCGGCGCGTACGTGCGCGGCGGCCTCGCCCGGCGCGAGGTCGCGAAGGTCGACGCGCACCTCGAGACGTGCGGGGAGTGCCGGTCCCTCGTGCTCGAGCTCGGGGACATCGCGCACGGCATGCGGGCGGTCGTGGCGCCGCTGATCGTCGGGATCGCGGGCCTCGCCGTCGTGGGAGCGCTACCCATCGGTGGCGCCCTGGGCGGGGCCGTCGCGACCGGGAGCGTGGGGGCCGGCAGCGCCGTGGGCGCCGGGAGCGCCGGGAGCGTGGGGGCCGTCGCGGGCAGCAGCACGGCCGCGTCGGGCACCGTCGGCACCGCCACGGTCGGGAGCGCGGGCATCACCGGTGGCGCGGGCGTCACGGGAGGTGCCGCCGGCACGACGGCGGCAGCGACGGCGGGCACGACGGCAGGCGCGACCGCCGGCACCACGGCAGCAGGTGCCGCCACGGCGACCGCCGCCACCGCGGGCACGACGGCCGCCGCGACGGCGGGCACGGCCGCCGCGGTCGGTACGGCGAGCGTCGCCGCGGCGGCGAGCGCGGTCGCCGTCGCGACCGTCGGGGTCGTCACGGTGCTCAACGCGCTCGGCGGCGGCGACGAGCCGCCGGCGGTGCCGCCGGCGCCGGTGACCGTCCAGGGCGCACCGTGGACCCCGCCCGGGGAGCAGCCCGGCGAGGGTGCGGTGCAGCCCGCCGAGGACGATGCCGCCGACCCGCCGGAGCCCACCGCCGACCCGACGAGCCCGGTCAACCTGCTCGGCACCACGCTCTTCGCCCCCGTCGCGGACCTCACGGTCACGGCCGCCGCGGCGCCGCTCGAGCCCCGCGCGCCGCAGTCCCTGGTGCTCACCGTCGGCAACACGGGGAAGGCGGCGGCGAGCGCGACGGTCGTCGAGGTCGCGCTGCCGGATGGCGTCGACCTGGCGACGCCGCAGGCGCCGGCGGGCGCGGCCCTCGGCGACGTGCTCGCCGCCGACGCCCTGTCGTGCACCCCGGGGGACACCACCGGGAGGACGGCGCGCTGCACCGTCGGCACGCTCGAGCCGGGCGCGACCCGCGACGTCTCGGTGCCGGTGCGCGCCCACTCCGGCGGCAGCTACGCGATCGGTGTCGCGGTCTGGGCCGACGGCGTGGGGCGGGAGAACATCGCCCTGCCTCCCACCACCGTGCGGCCCTACGGCGCGGAGCTCACGGCCTCGAGCGGCGACGCCGTCCCGGTCTCGAACCCGGGCGCGGCCTGGGTGCCCGTCGCGGTGCGGAACACCGGCGACCAGCCGGCCGCCGCCTGGTCGGTGCAGCTGGGCGTGCCCGCGGGGCTGCGGCCGGTCACGACCGACGGCGACCTCGTGTGCGTGCCCGGCACGGGCGACTCCGCGGCCGGCGCCGTCTGGACCTGCGTGGCCCGGCCCGACGCAGCGCCGCTGGCGCCGGGCGAGCAGCGGACGGTCCGGCTGCGCGTCGTGGCGGACGGCTCCGCCGCGCCGGGCCCGATGACGGTCTCCGCCGCACCCCAGCTGCCGGGATCCCCGCACACGGTGGGCGGCAACGCGGCGGTGACGGTGGCGCAGTCGTGGGCGGGCGCGGCCTCGGGGGCGCGCGCGGTCGAGGCCCGCTGCACCGCCGTCGGCGGCGTGAGCACGGCCTCCTCCGTGGTCGAGGGCACGTACGTCAACCTCACCGACCAGAGCCTCGCGGTGCGGCTCGACGCCGCCGGCGACACCGCCGCGGCGGCGCAGGAGGTCGCGCCCGGCGCGTCGGTCACCGTGCAGGTGCCGGACGGGCTCCGGGTCCCCGCGGGGGCCGCCACGTGGACGGTCGCGACGACCCTCGGCGGCGAGACCTACCGCACCACCGTGCCCGCCGGGACGCACGGTTCCGCGGAGTGCTACGACCCGAGCTGGGCCGTGTCGAAGTCCGCCGAGACCGTGAACGCCGACGGCCGCCTGCAGGTGCGCGGCACGCTGACCAACACCAGCGACGAGTCGATGCGGGTCGGGATGACCGCGGCCGGCGTCAGCACCGAGCAGAAGCGGCTCGCGCCGGGGGAGAGCGCCACCTTCGTCGCCGCCACGGACCGCTCGTCGCTCTCCGCGGGCGCCGCCGAGTTCCAGCTGTACCGCTGGGTGGCCGACCGCGACGGCGACGAGCCCGCGCAGGGCGTGGTGCCCGCCGTCGCCCCGACGGCGTCGTACTCCGCTGCGACGCTCGCGCCCGCCGTCGGCGGGCCGGTGACGCTCGCCGCGACCGAGTGCCGGTTCGACGAGTCCGCCGACACGTCGTGGCGCACCGTCACCGTCCCCGTGGACAACAGCGCCTCCACGCACGCGGTGCGGTTCGCGGTGGCCGACGGGGCGGGCGACGGTCGTGCCGCGACGGTCGCGGCCGGCGCCACGGGCACCCTCACGGTGTCCGTGCCGTGGGGCACCCGCAGCCTGGCGGTCACCGCCGACGGGCGCGACCTCGCCACGGTGGACGTGCCCGGCTTCGAGAGCTGCGCCACCGTGACCTGGCCCGGGTCGGTGGACGTGGCCGTCAGCACGCGGTGCGTGGAGGACCGGGCCCAGGTGGTGGTCGACGTGCGCAACGGTGGCGGCGTGCCCTGGAAGGCGCGCCTCGCGGGCGGCGGCGACGACACCTCCGTCGAGCCCGGCTCCGGCGCCAGGCTCACGACGGCTCCCGCAGGGCTGACGGCGGAGGCCGGCCACGTCACGGTGCGGCTCTCCCGCGAGATCGAGCAGCGCACGCGGTCGGTCGAGCGGCCCTTCGAGCACGACGCAGTGTCGTGCGTCGTCGTCGACCCGCAGGCGCGGCTGGACCCGGGTGCCGTGCAGGTGGAGAAGGAGCGCGGGCGCTCGACGTCCACCCGGGCGGTGTCGGTGGTGCTGGACAACACCGGCTCCTCGGTCCCGCAGGACTTCGCGGTGCGCGGGTCGAACGGCGCGTCCGTCGACGTGACCGTGCCCGCCCGGCAGAGCCTGACCGCTGACGGCGGCACCGTGCGGGGGCGTGACGGTGCCACCTACACCGTGGGCGCCGGCGACTGGTCCGTCGAGCTCGCCGTCGAGCCCTTCACGGGCACGACCGGCTGGTGCGCCGCCCGGGTCCGCTGGGGCGGCGGGTACGAGGTGGGCGACGTCGCCTCGTGGCACGGCGCGAACTACCGCTACGTCGGGCGCGGTGCCCAGGAGAAGGCCGAGGAGAAGGCCCAGGAGAAGGCCCAGAAGCGCCAGGACGGGGACCGCGGCCGGGGCCACGGGTGGGGCCGGGCCTGGGAGCGGGTCGGGGACTGCGAGTACCGCTGAGCCGGTCCCCGGGACGCCCCGGGCCGGGACGCGTCAGACGATGCCGTACAGCCGGTCCCCGGCGTCGCCGAGGCCGGGCACGATGTACTTCTGGTCGTTGAGCCGCTCGTCGACGGCGGCGACGACGATCTGGACGTCCACCCGCGAGCCGATCGCCTCCTCGAGGACCTTCAGCCCCTCGGGCGTGGCCAGCAGGCACACGGCGGTGACGTCGCGGGCGCCGCGCTCCAGCACGTAGTCGATGGCCGCGACGAGCGTGCCGCCGGTGGCGAGCATCGGGTCGAGCAGGAAGACCTGCCGGTCGGTGAGGTCGTCGGGCAGGCGGTTCGCGTAGGTGACGGCCTCGTACGTGGACTCGTCGCGCTGGAGGCCGAGGAAGCCGACCTCCGCCGTCGGGATCATCCGCGTCATGCCCTCGAGCATCCCCAGCCCGGCGCGCAGGATCGGCACCACGATGGGGCTCGGGTCGCTGAGGCGCACGCCCGTGGTCGTGGTGACCGGGGTGCGGATCTCCTTCGGCTCCGTGCGCACGTGCCGCGTCGCCTCGTAGGCGAGCAGGGTCACGAGCTCGTCGACGAGGAGACGGAACGTCGCCGACGGGGTCTTCTCGTCGCGGAGGACGGTGAGCTTGTGGTCCACCAGCGGGTGGTCGGCGACGTGCAGGCGCATGGCCCCACGGTACCGGCGCGAGGGCCCGGGGCACGTCCCGCGGCTAGCCTGGGCCCTGTGACGTCCGACGCCGTCCCCGGCCCCGCAGGCTCCGGCCTCGCGCTGCCCTGGGCGGACGGCGAGTTCCCGCCGCACACCGTCAGCCGGCGTCGTGCGGTGTGGGACGCGCTCATGGGGCTGGCGCTGCACGAGGCGTCGCACGCGCTGGCCAGCGACGACGTGCCGGTGGGCGCGCTCGTCGTCGACGCGGACGGCCGGCTCGTCGGGCTCGGGCGCAACCGGCGCGAGGAGACCGGGGACCCGACGGCGCACGCCGAGGTGCTCGCGCTGCGGCAGGCCGCCACCACGCGCGGCGAGTGGCGGCTCGAGGGCTGCACGCTCGTCGTCACGCTCGAACCGTGCGTCATGTGCGCGGGCGCGCTCGTCGCGGCGCGCGTGCAGCGGCTCGTCCTCGGCGCCTGGGACCCGAAGGCCGGCGCCACGGGCTCCGTCTGGGACCTCGTGCGCGACCAGCGCGCCAACCACGCGGTCGAGGTGGTCGGCGGGGTGCGTGAGGACGAGTGCGGGGGAATCCTGCGAGACTTCTTCGAGTCCCGCCGCTGACGACGACGCGCGTGCGGGCCGATGAGTCCCCACGACGACGGAGGTCAGCAGGGCATGGACACGACGGCACCCCTCTCGGACGCGGCGGAGGGCTCGACGACGGCGCCGACCCTCGCGGACTACGCCCGCCACAGCGCCTTCTCCGACCCGGGCCCGCACGCCGACCTGCTCCGTGCAGTCGGCCCGGACCCGGCGAGCGCCGGCGCCGCGGCGTGCGCGACGATCGTGCACTACCGCGCCGGGAACCCGGAGCTCACCGACGAGCAGTCCGCGGACATCGACCGCCGCTGGCTGTCCTCGATCCTCGACGGCGCCGTCGCCCGGCAGGCCGGTCCGCTGGCCGCGCCCCGCGACCACGCCCGGCAGGTGGCCGGCTGCTGCCGCGACCACACGCTGTTCGCGCTCGGGGTGCTGCGCCAGCACGGCGTGCCCGCCCGGTCGCGGATCGGGTTCGCGGGGTACTTCGAGCCGCCGTTCTTCCACGACCACGTGGTGGTGGAGCACTGGGCCGAGGGGGAGGACGACGGCGCGGGGCGGTGGGTGCGCTGGGACCCGGAGCTGACCCCGGACGGGCCGTGGGACTTCGACGTGCGCGACATGCCGACCGGGCCGGCGTCGCCGTTCCCCACCGCGGCGGAGGTGTGGCAGGCCATCCGCGCCGGGGAGGTCGACCCGGCGTCGTACGGCGTCGCGCCGGGGATCCCTGAGCTGGGCGGCCGGGACTTCGTGCGCGGCTACGTGCTGCTCGAGCTGGCGCACCGGATGCGCGACGAGGTGCTGCTGTGGGACGTGTGGGGCGCGACGCCCGACGACGTCCCCGGCGTCACCGAGCTCTGGGCGCACGAGGCGCGGGCGGACGGCGCCGAGCCGTCGTCCGAGCCGACGTCCGACGAGCTGGACGCGCTGGCCGACGAGGTCGCCGCGCTGCTCGTGGCGGCCGACGCGGGGGACACCTCGGCGGAGGCGGCGCTCGCGGACCGCTACGCCGGCCGGTGGGCCGCGCGCGGACGGGTCACGACGCTCTCGCCCACCGGGAGAGTCGGGATCACGGACCTGGCGAGCCGCACCACGCGGTGGGCCGCGACCTCCTGACGCCACCCGACCCGTCCAGCACCCCGCGCGCCCCGGCGGGTCGCGCGTGAGCATGGGCAGATGGCCGACCCCGGAAGCTCCGCGTCCGCCGCCCCGTCGTCACCGGCCCGCACGGGCCCGATCGCCGGGACGCCCGACCAGCCCGTGCTGCGCCGCATCGCCGCGCTGCTCGCGCCGTACAAGGCCCAGCTGGTGCTGGTCGCGGTGGCGGTGGTGGCGGCCGCCGCGCTGACGAGCGTCGCGCCGTTCCTCACCCGCGCGGTGTTCGACGACGCGCTGTTCCCGACCGACCCCGCGGGCCAGGTGGGCGAGCCCGACCTGAGGCTGCTGGCCTGGCTCGTGGCCGGGCTGGTGGCGATCCCGATGGTGAGCGCGCTGATCGGCGTCGGGCAGACGTACCTCACCACCCGGATCGGCAACGGCGCGATGGCGGACCTGCGCGTGGCGCTGTTCGAGCACCTGGAGAAGATGGAGCTCGCGTTCTTCACCTCCACCCGCACCGGCGACATCCAGTCGCGGCTCGCGAACGACGTCTCCGGCGTGCGCAACGTGCTCACCTCGACGGCGACGTCGATCCTGCAGAACGTCGTCACGGTGGCCGCCGCGTTCGTGTCGATGCTGCTGCTGAGCTGGCAGCTGACGATCATCACGCTGGTGCTCATGCCCGTGTTCGTGGTGATCCAGGTGCGGGTGGGGCGGCGGCGCAAGCGGCTCCAGCGCCGCACGCAGGAGTCGCTGAGCGAGATGACGGCCATCACCGAGGAGTCGCTCGGCGTCTCGGGCGTGCTGCTGGCGAAGGTGTTCAACCGGTCCGACGTCGAGGTGGCGCGCTACCGGCGGGAGAACCGCCGCCAGACGCGGCTCCAGGTGAAGAACGCGATGACCGGGCAGACGTTCTTCTCGATCGTCTCCACGTTCTTCGGCCTGACGCCGGCGATCGTGTACCTGGTGGCGGGGCTGCTCATCAACGGCGGCACCCTCATCGGCGGGGAGGTGCTCACCGCCGGCACGATCGTCGCGTTCACGACGCTGCAGTCGCGGCTCCAGCAGCCGCTCGTGGGCCTCATGCGCGTCACGCTCGACGTGCAGACGTCGTTCGCGCTGTTCTCGCGGCTGTTCGAGTACCTGGACCTCGAGCCCGCCATCACCGACCGGCCGGACGCGCGGGTGCTCGACAAGGCCGCCACGCGCGGCGAGGTGGAGCTGCGCGACGTGTGGTTCCGCTACCCCGAGGCGCGGGACGTCTCCGCGCCGCCGGCGCGGCCGGGCGGCGGACCGCGCCCGGCCGGGCGGCGCTCCGGGCGGGGGTACCGCGCGCTCGAGGTGCCCGTCGTCGCGACGCTCACCGACCCCGCCGCCACCTACGTGATGTCCGCGGCGTCGGCGCCCGGGCTGGCCGCGGCGGTGCCCGTCGAGGACGACCCGCCGTCGCACGACCGCCCGGCGGGCACGGGCGGCGACGCCGAGGGCTGGGCCCTGCAGGGCGTGTCGCTGCGGGTGCGGCCGGGCCAGCTCGCCGCGCTGGTGGGGCCGTCGGGCTCGGGCAAGACGACGCTCACGTACCTGGTGCCGCGGCTGCACGAGGTGACGCGCGGCGCGGTGCTGGTCGACGGCACGGACGTGCGGGACGTGACGCTCGGCAGCCTCGCCGACGTCGTCGGGATGGTGACGCAGGAGCCGTACCTGTTCCACGGCACGATCACGGAGAACCTGCGCTACGCGCGCGCCGACGTCACGGACGCGGAGATCGTGGAGGCGTGCCGCGCGGCGAACATCCACGACCGGATCATGAGCTTCGCCGACGGGTACGAGACGGTGACGGGGGAGCGGGGCTTCCGGCTGTCGGGCGGGGAGAAGCAGCGGCTGTCGATCGCCCGCGTGCTCATCAAGGACCCGCGGATCCTCATTCTCGACGAGGCGACGTCGGCCCTCGACACCGCCACCGAGCGCCTCGTGCAGGGGGCGCTGGAGCGGGCGATGGCCGACCGCACCACGTTCGCTGTCGCGCACCGGCTGAGCACGATCATGAACGCCGACGTGATCTTCGGGATCGCCGACGGCCGCCTCGTCGAGCACGGCACGCACGCCGAGCTGCTGGAGCGCGGCGGGCTGTACGCGCGGCTCTACGCGGAGCAGTTCGGCGGCGGCACGGTGGAGGCGCGGCTCGAGGACTGCGTGCGGTTCGCCGACGGGACCACGATCCCGCGCCGCGGCATGCACCCGCGCCCGGACGTGCGCGTCTGAGGTCCCGACCGGGACGCGGGCTACAGCGCCGGGACGCGGACGCCGAAGACGTCGCGCAGCGCGCGCCGCGCGGCGTGCCAGCCGCCCATGCCGTGCACGCCGGGGCCCGGAGGGGTCGACGCCGAGCAGACGTACACGCCTCCGGCCACGCGGTAGGGGTTCGCGCGGGGCGTGGGGCGCGCCAGGATCTGCCACATCGTCGCGGCGCCGGCGGAGATGTCCCCGCCGACGTAGTTCTGGTTGTGCTCCGCCATCGCGGCGGCGGGGATCGCGCGCGCACCGACGACGACGTCGCGGAACCCCGGCGCGAAGCGTTCGATCTGCGCGGTGACGGTGTCCGTGACGTCGACGTCGGACCCGGCGGGCACGTGCGTGTACGCCCACAGGGGGCGCAGCTCGCCGTCGCCGGACACGACGCGACGGGACGCGTCGACGACCGTCGGGTCGCTGACCAGGCACAGCGGGTGGTCGGCGTGCCGGCCGGCGGCGACCGCGTTCTCGGCCGCGGCCATCTCCGCCCGGGTGCCGCCCACGTGCACGGTGCCGGCCCGGCCGACCTCCGGGTCCGCCCAGGGCACCGGGCCGGACAGCACGTAGTCCACCTTGGCGGCCGCGTTGCCGTACCGGAACCCTCCCAGCGCGCGGCGCAGGCCCGGCGGGACGGCGGGGCCCAGCACGTCGAGCAGGGTGCGCGGCGTCGTGTCGAACAGGACGGCGCGGGCGGCGGGCAGGTCCGCCGGGGTGCGTACCCGGTGACCCGTCACGACCGTGCCCCCGTGCGCCTCCAGGTCGGCGACGAGCGCCGCCACGATCGCCCCGGACCCGCCGCGCGGGACGGGCCAGCCGCCGTCGAACCCGCGAGGTCGAGGCGAGCGCCCGAGGTCGAGGTCCGGGGCATCGACCTCGGGCGCCCTGCCTCGACCTCGGCGCGCGGGGGTGGCGTGGGCGAGGGCGCCGAGCAGCAGCGAGGTGCCGGCGGCGGACAGCGACGGCAGCCGGGTGATGGTGTGCGCGGCCACGCCGGTGAGCAGCGCGGGCGCGGCCTCGCCGGAGAACCGGCCGTCCCAGGCCGCCGTGCCCTGCTCGAGCAGCGCCAGGGCGAACCGGACGGCGCCGGCCGTGGCCCGCAGGGGCGAGCCGCCGTCGAGCACGCCGGGCGGCACGGACCGGTGGTCGCCCATCGCGACGGCGACGACGGCCTCCCACTGCTCGGCCAGCGGGCCGAGCAGGGAGCGCCAGGCGGCGCCGTCGGGTCCCAGGCGCTCGGCCGTGCGCTCCAGGTCGTGGTACGCCACGGCGGCCCGGCCTCCGGGCAGCGGCTGCGCGTAGGACACCTCGGGCGTGAGGAGCTCGACGCCGTGCGCCCGCAGGTCGAACGCGCGGAAGAACGGGGACGCCCACGCCATCGGGTGCACCGCCGAGCACACGTCGTGCACGACGCCGGTGGGCAGCCCCGCGAACAGGTCGCCGTGCTCGCCGCCGGGCTCGTCACCGGGCGCGAGGGTGCGTGCCCCGCCGCCGACGGTCGTGTTGGCCTCCAGGACCGTCACCGACAGCCCGGCCCGGGCGAGGGTGACGGCGGCGGCGAGGCCGTTGGGGCCCGAACCGACCACGACCGCGTCCAGCATGCTGCCTCCCTCCGGCCGCCGCCGCGCGTCCTCCGGCGTGGGGTTTCCCCACCGTGACGACGTGGGTGCGCTGGCTGTCCGGCCGATCCCTCGCAGCCTAGTCTCGAGGTCATGACCAGCACGGACGCCGCCTCCGGCGGCGTGGACGCCGCCCCGGCCCTGAGCTCGCGGGCCGCGCTGCTGCGTGCGCCGGTCGACCCGGCCACGGGCCGCGCCGTCGCGCAGCTCGCCGTGGGGACGGTGTGGCTGGCGAGCGCCGGCGTGGTCGTGTGGGTGCTGGTCCTGGTGTCGTCGGCCCTCGTGCCGGTCCTCGGTCTCGGGCTGCTCGCGCTCGGCGTGACGCTGCCCGCCGCCCGCTGGTTCGCCGCGCTCGAGCGGGAGCGGCTCGCCGCCCAGACCGGCGTCGTCGTGCCGGGGCCGCCGCTCGGCGCGGCCGGGCTGCCGCGGTCGTGGGCCGCCCTGCGGGGCACGTTGCGCGACGGGCGGGCGTGGGCGGCCGCGGGGTACGCGTTCGTCGCGATGCTCCTGTCCGTGGCCTTCCTCGCCGCGGTCGTGGCCCTCGTCGCGGGCGCGGTCGCGCTCGTCGTCGTGATGGCGCGCGGCGGGGTCGGCGCCGTCGGCGGCGAGCCCGGCATCGCGTGGCCGGTCGCGCTGGTCGGCGGCGCCGTCGGGGCCGTGCTGCTGCTGTGGCTCGGGGCGGCCGTCGCCCAGGCGGGCACGGCCCTCGTCCTGGCGCTGGCGCGGGCGTGCCTCGGCCCGTCCGCGACGGACCTCGCCCGGGCCCGGGCACGCGACGCGGAGCACGCGGCGACGGCGGCGGCCGAGCGGGCCGCCGTCCTCACCGAGACGCGGTCCCAGGCCGTCGCGGCCGCCGACGCCGAGCGGCGGCGCATCGAGCGGGACCTGCACGACGGCGCCCAGCAGCGGCTCGTCGCGCTCGGGGTGGAGCTCGGCGTCGCCCGCCGGCTCGCCGACCGCGACCCGGCCGCGTCCGCCGCGGCCCTCGAGCACGCGCACGGCGAGGTGAAGGCGACCCTCGCCGAGCTGCGCGACCTCGTGCGCGGCATCCACCCCGCCGTCCTGTCCGACCGGGGGCTCGACGCCGCCCTGTCCGCGCTGGCGGCGCGCAGCCCCGTGCCCGTGCGGGTCGAGGCGTCCCCCGACGTCGCGCGGGCCGGCTCCGCGGCGCAGGCCGCGGCCTACTTCGTCGTCGCCGAGGCGCTGACCAACGTGGCCAAGCACGCCGACGCGCGCTCCGTCCGGGTGCGCGCCGACGTCGTGGACGACGGTGCGGGCGACGGGTGGAGCGACGGCGCCCGACTGCGCGTCGTCGTCGAGGACGACGGCCGGGGCGGCGCGGAGCCGTCGCCCGGCAGCGGCCTCGCCGGGCTGCGCGGGCGGGTCGCCGCGCTCGACGGCGTCTTCGACCTCGACAGCCCGCCCGGCGCGGGCACCCGACTGACCGTGGAGGTGCCGTGCGCATCGTGATCGCCGAGGACTCCGTGCTCCTGCTGGACGGGCTGACCCGGCTGCTCGCCGCCGAGGGCCACACGGTGACCGGCCACCGCACGGCGGACGAGCTCGTCGCCGCCCTGTCGCGACCCGGCGCCGCGCTGCCCGACCTGCTCGTCACCGACGTGCGGATGCCGCCGTCGCACACCGACGAGGGCCTGCGCGCCGCGCTGCACCTGCGCAGCCTGCACCCGGACCTGCCGATCCTCGTGCTGTCGCAGTACGTGGAGCAGCGGTACGCGTCCGAGCTGCTGGCCCGCGGCGCGCACGCCCTCGGGTACGTCCTCAAGGACCGGGTGGCCGACGTCGACGCGTTCCTCGACGCCGTCGACCGCGTGGCCGGCGGCGGCACCGTCATCGACCCCGAGGTGGTCACGCAGGTCATCGCCCGCAGCCGCCGCTCCGACCTGGACCGGCTCACGCGCCGCGAGCGGGAGGTGCTCGCGCTCATGGCCGAGGGCCGCTCCAACACAGCGATCGCGGACCGCCTCGTCGTCGGGATGCCCGCCGTCGAGAAGCACGTCACCAGCATCCTCACCAAGCTCGGGCTGCCGCCCGACGCCGACGACAACCGCCGCGTGCTCGCCGTGCTGCGGTGGCTCGACGAGAACGGAGCACGACCATGACCTCCACCGGACCAGCCCCCGGACCAGCCACCGGACCAGCCCCCGTGCCCGCCCCGCCGGCCCCGCAGGAGCCGCACCGCGGCCCCGTCGGGCGCGCGCTGCTCGTCACCGGCGTCGTCGTCGGGCTGCTCGCCGTGGCCTGGGGCGCGCTGTTCCTCGTGGACCGGGCGGTCGCGACCACGACCACGCAGCACGAGACGTACGCCGCGGTCGGCACGGTCGAGCTGGTCGCGGACGGCGACGTGACCGTCAAGGCCGCCGACGGCGGCGGCACCGGCGGGAGGGTCGAGGTCGACCGGATCGCACGACAGGGCCTCACGAGCCCCACGTACCGCGCCGACGACGGGGCCGACCGGCTGGTCGTCACCCACGAGTGCCGGCGCTGGCAGTGGATCCCGGGCCGGTGCGCGGGGGAGCTCGCCGTCACCCTCCCCGCCGACACGACGCTGGTGGTGCGCACGTCCAACGGGGACGTCGTGGCCGCGGGCGTGGTGGGCGACACGGAGCTGCGGTCGAGCAACGGCGACGTCGCGGCGTCCGCCACCGGGCGCCTGGACGCCGGCTCCAGCAACGGCGACGTCCTCGTCGACCGGGCCGCAGGTGACGTCGTCGCGGCGTCGTCGAACGGGTCGATCGAGGTGACGGGGGTCGAGGGCAGCCTCGACGCGGACACCAGCAACGGCCGGGTCGACGTCTCCGGCGTGACCGGCGACGTCCGGGCCGAGTCCAGCAACGGCGACGTCACCGTCGTCGGGGACGGCGAGCCCGTGCGGCTCACGATCGAGACGTCGAACGGGGAGCAGACCACCGAGGGGCCCACGGACCCGGACGCCGACCGCGCCGTGGAGGTCCGGTCGTCCAACGGGGACGTCGCCTACCTGGTGCGCTGACGCGGGCCTGATGCGGGCCCTGATGTGGGCCCGGCGTCGCCGCGCGGCGGATATCGTCGTCGGCCATGGGGATCTTCTCGCGCCGGACGCCGGCCTCGTCCGGCCCTGCCGAGCCGTTCGAGCTGCTGGTCGACACCGTCTTCGCCGTCCCGACGCGGGGCCACGTGCTCACCGGCACCGTGACGTCCGGGCGGGTGCGCACCGGCCAGGCCGCGGTGCTGCACCTGCCGACGGGGGAGCACGCCGTGACCGTCACGCGGATCGACGTGCGGCGCCGCAAGGCCGACGTGGCCGAGGCGGGAACCGAGGCCGCCGTCTACCTCGGCGGGCTGGGGCGTGGTGCGCTGCCGGTCGTCCCGGGCGGCGACGGCAGCCTGATCGACGCCGAGGGCGTCAAGGGCTCGCGGCTGGTCGCGGCCCGGTAGCCGCAGCCCGTCGCCGTCAGAGCCGGTCGGCCAGCGCGACGAGGGTCTCGGTGACGCCGTCGTCCACCTTGAGCGTGGCGAGCGGGTCGCCGCGCGTCTCGCCGCGGTTGACGATGACCACCGGCTTGTCGGCCTTGGCCGCGTGCCGCACGAACCGCAGGCCGCTCATCACGGTGAGCGACGTGCCCGCCACGAGCAGGGCGTCGGCGTCGTCCACCAGCGCGTACGCGCGCTGCACCCGCTCGCGCGGCACGTTCTCGCCGAAGTACACGATCTCCGGCTTGAGCACCCCGCCGCAGAACTCGCACGCGGCCGGGACGAAGTGGCTCGTCTGCTCGATGACGGCGTCCGCGTCCGGCGCGGTCTCGATGTCCGCGACGGTCGCCCCGTCGTCGAGCACCGACTCGACGAAGCCCGGGTTGAGCGCGTCCAGCCGTTCCGCGAGGTGCGCGCGGCTGATGACGCGCCCGCACTGCAGGCAGATCACCCGGTCGTAGCGGCCGTGCAGGTCGATGACGTGCCGCGAGCCGGCGTCCTCGTGGAGCAGGTCCACGTTCTGCGTGATGACGCCGCGCACCACCCCGCGCTCCTCCAGCCGCGCGAGGGCGCGGTGCCCCGCGTTCGGCTCCGTGCGGTGCACCACCTGCCAGCCCACGTGGTTGCGGGCCCAGTAGTGGCGGCGGAACGCCTCGTCGGCGACGAACTGCTGGTAGGTCATCGGCGCGCGCTTCGGCGAGTCCGGGCTGCGGTAGTCCGGGATGCCCGAGTCGGTGGACACGCCCGCGCCCGTCAGCGCGGTGACCGTGCTGTCCTGGAGCAGGCGGACCGCGTCGTCGATCGTGCCGTGGTGCACGACGGCGTCGGGCGGGAGCTCCCACCGCCGGTCCTGGTACGTCGGGGCGAGCGGGCGGGGCACGGGTTGCACGCCTTCGAGCGTACGACGGCGCGGCCGGGCCCACCCGGTCCCGCGAGGTAGCACGAGGTCCCGCGAGGTAGCACGAGGTCCCGCGAGGTAGTCCAGATCCCGCCGAGGTAGTTCTGACGCGAGCTCGGGACTACCTCGGCGGGGTCTGGAC
>NZ_JBHTVC010000015.1:13122-86175 GCF_042793275.1 Isoptericola sp. NPDC056578 | reverse complement strand
TCACCCGGGGGTGACCGGCCCGCGAGGACTCACTCGGACTTCTCGGCCTCGGCGGCCGGCGTCTCCTCGGCGGCGGGGGCCTCCTCGGTCGCGACCTCGGCGGCCGGGGCCTCCTCGGCGGCGGGCGCCTCGGTGGCCTCGGCGGCGGGGGCCTCGGCCTGGGCGGCCTCGGCGCCGGCCAGGAGCTCGCGCTCCCACTCGGCCAGCGGCTCGGCCTCGGCGGTCTCCGCGGCCTCGCCCTTCTTGCCGGAGTGACGCTGCAGCAGGCCCTCGGCGGCCGCGTCCGCGATCACGCGGGTGAGCAGCGTGACGGAGCGGATCGCGTCGTCGTTGCCCGGGATGGCGTAGTCGACGTCGTCGGGGTCGCAGTTGGTGTCGAGGATGGCGACGACCGGGATGCCCAGCTTCTTCGCCTCGTTGACGGCCAGGTGCTCCTTGTTGGTGTCGACGATCCAGACCGCGGACGGCGTCTTGGCCATGTCACGGATGCCGCCGAGCGTGCGCGCGAGCTTGTCCTTCTCGCGACGCAGGACGAGGAGCTCCTTCTTCGTCAGCGCGGAGCCTGCGACGTCGTCGAAGTCGATCTCCTCGAGCTCCTTGAGGCGCTGGAGGCGCTTGTGCACCGTGGTGAAGTTGGTGAGCATGCCACCGAGCCAGCGGTGATTCACGTACGGCATGCCGACGCGGGCGGCCTGCTCGGCCACGGGCTCCTGCGCCTGCTTCTTGGTGCCGACGAACAGGATGCTGCCGCCGTGGGCGACGGTCTCCTTGACGAACTCGTAGGCGCGGTCGATGTACGACAGCGACTGCTGGAGGTCGACGATGTAGATGCCGTTGCGCTCCGTGAAGATGAACCGCTTCATCTTCGGGTTCCAACGGCGGGTCTGGTGCCCGAAGTGGACACCGCTCTCGAGGAGCTGGCGCATGGTCACGACGGCCATGACACGTCCTTTCGCCGCGTGCGCCGGATCCTCCGGGCTGCACGCGCGTCGGGCGACCGGGCTGCTGCTGCAGGTCTCCGGTCGCGGTACTCGGTTCGTCGGTGACGGGCATCGGGCCCGGCACCCCTGGCGTCACGCCGGGCCGGCACCGCTCCCGGGGACCGGGGGCGGACCGCTGCCGACGCGGCCGCGCCCTGCACCCGGCGGGCCGGGTCGCGGGGCGCGTACGTGACGCGCGATGTCGACCGGTTCGCGTCCGCTCCCCCGGCCGGCGGGCCCGCAGGACGTCGAGGACGGCCCACGGGATCCACCGGGATGGTTCGGGGAGGCGAGGCACAAGCCGATCGCGGCAGCCAGTCTACCCGACGGTTCCGGGCCTCTTGGCCCACCGGCGATCGCCCACCTGGCGCCCCGCCCAGCGCGGCCGGAACCGCCCTCGGCGGACGACGTGGCGCGCGGCACGAACGTCCCGAGCCTGCCCCCAGGAGTCGGGTGCCACGGGCGATCCACAGCGCCTCGGCCGACGCGTCCGGCGGTCTGCCGACTTCGCCATCCTCGCCCCATGACGCTTCGCACCTCTACCGCCCCGACGGTCACGAGACCGCTCAGGGGACTCCTCACGGCTCTCGTCGTGCTCGGCGCCGCGGTCCTCCTGGTCGCGGCACCGCTCGCCGGGGCGGCACCGTCGGCACGGGTCCCGTCGTCGGGGAGCGACGGGTGGGCACGCCCCGTGCCCGGCGACGTCGTGCAGACGTTCGATCCGCCGGCCGAGGAGTGGGCCGCGGGCCACCGCGGGGTGGACCTCGCCGCCGCGACGGGTGAGCGGGTGCGGTCACCGGCCGCGGGAACGGTGTCGTTCGCCGGGGAGGTCGCGGGCAAGCCCGTCGTGGTGGTGGCGCACCCCGGCGGCCTGCGGTCCACGTTCGAACCCGTCACAGCCTCGGTGGGCCTCGGCGACCCGGTGGCCGAGGGCGACGTCGTGGGCACGCTCGCCGCCGGGCCCGGGCACTGCGCGCCCGCCGGGTGCGTGCACTGGGGCGTGCTGCGCGGGGAGGTCTACCTCGACCCGCTCGCCCTGCTCGGCCAGGCGCCACCGATCGTGCTGCTCCCCGGCGGCCCCTGAGCGGAGGCGGGCGCGCCGGTCGGGCCGACACTCACGAGCCCGTGCCGACGAACGGTACGGGCGAACGGGACGGGCGAACGGGACGGGCGACCCTCGGGCGAGTGCCCGGGGCGGTCAGGCGCGCGGGAACGCCTGGACGAACACCTTGCGCAGCCG
Source organism: Isoptericola sp. NPDC056578 (assembly GCF_042793275.1). NCBI lineage: Bacteria > Bacillati > Actinomycetota > Actinomycetes > Micrococcales > Promicromonosporaceae > Isoptericola > Isoptericola sp. NPDC056578. Next base: position 83,955 of record NZ_JBHTVC010000015.1, on the reverse strand, counting down.
CTCGTCGTCCACGTGGGTGTACCGCTGGGTGGTGCCCAGGTCGGAGTGCCCCAGCACCTCCTGGACGGACCGGAGGTCCGAGCCGCCCTGCAGCAGGTGCGTCGCCGCGGAGTGCCGCAGCGCGTGCGGGGCGACGTCCTCCACGCCCGCCCGGGCCGCGAGCTGGTGCACCGCGTCGCGGACCTGTCGCTGACCCCAGCGGCCCCCGCGCGCGCCCAGGAGGAGCGCGGCGCCCGAGGTCGGCTGCACCAGTGCCGGCCTGCCGCGCGCCAACCACTCGGACACCGCGCGCGCCGCCGGGACGCCGAACGGCACCACCCGCTCCTTGCCGCCCTTGCCGAGCACCCGCACGAGCCGCTCCGTGAGGTTGACGGCGGGAACGTCCACCTGCACCAGCTCGCCGACGCGGATGCCGCTGCCGTAGAGGAGCTCCGCCGCCGCCCAGGCGCGCAGGGCCGCCGGCCGGTCCTCCGGCTCCGCGGTGTGCGCCGCCTCGCGGGCGCTGTCGAGCAGCGTGGCGGCCGCGTCCGCGCTCAGCACCGTCGGCAGGGTCCGCGACACCTTCGGGCTCGCCAGCCGTGCCGTCGGGTCCGCCTGCACCAGGCCCACGCGGTAGGCCCACCGCAGGAAGGTCCGCGCCGCGGCGCCGCGACGGGCGATGGTCGCCCGGGCCAGGCCACGCTCGGCCTGGGTGGCGAGCCAGCCACGGAGCACGCCCACGTCCACCCCCGGCAGAGCGTCGACCCCGTGCCGCACCGCGTACCGCAGGAGAGACCCGACGTCGGCGCGGTACGCACGTCGCGTGTGCGCCGAGTGCCCCCGCTGGACCTCGAGGTACTCGTCGAAACGCGCCAGCGCCTCCGCCAGCGGCGCCGGCAGCGGCGGGAGGTCCGGATCGGTGTCCATCCAGGTCAGTGTGCCCCTGAGCCGTCCCGGGACGGGTGAGGCGGCGCGCGTGTCGAGGTCGTCCACGGACCGGGCGGCCCTCACGTGACCCGCCACCCGGCCGGACCGCGACGTGCTCCCGGCGCCGCCGCCTCAGCTCGCCGGTCTCCCCCTGTCCGCCTCGCCGCCGTCGCGGCGGACCCTGCGCCACCGGCCGCCCTCCTGGCCGGCGAGGCCGTGCAGCTCCAGGGCGCCGAGCCCGGCGAGCAGCTCGCCCGGGGCGAGCCCGGCCGTGCGCGCCAACGCGTCCGTCGCTGCGGCGCCCCGCGCGGGCAGCGCGTCCCACGCCAGACGGGCGTGCTCGCCGAGCGCCTCGACCTCCGCGGGGATCCGCCGGCGCGAACGTTCGCCGTCGGCGCGCCCGGGTGCGGACGTCCCCTCGGGCGGAGCCTGCGCCGGGGTCGCGTCGGCGTCGTACGGACCGGCGAGCTCGGCCACCTCGGCGGCATCCGTCACGCAGACCGCCGCCCCGTCCCGCAGGAGCGCGTGGCACCCGGTCGAGGTGCCCGACGTCACCGGGCCGGGCACGACGCCGAGCGGGCGCAGCAGCCGCGTCGCGTGGCGTGCCGTCGACAGCGCCCCCGAACGCCAGGCGGCCTCCACCACGACGGTCGCGCACGACACCGCGGCGATGATCCGGTTGCGGGCCAGGAAGCGTTGCTTGAACGGCGCCGACCCGGGCGGCACCTCGCTCACGACCGCCCCCGCGCCGTCCGCGAGCCGGCGCAGCAGGTCCTGGTTGCCCGGCGGGTAGAAGCGGTCGACGCCCCCGGCGAGCACCGCGACGGTCAGGGCGCCTCCCGCGACCGCGCCGCGGTGGGCGGCGGCGTCGATCCCGTACGCCCCTCCGGACACGACGGCGAAGCCGCGGTCCGCCACCCCGGCCGCGAGGTCGGCCGCCACGTGGTCCCCGTAGGCGCTGGACGCCCGCGCACCGACGAGCGCGACCGATCGGGCCGTCGCGGCCGCCAGGTCCGGATCCCCCCGCACCCAGAGCGCGAACGGCTCCTCCGGACCCAGCGCGGCGAGGCCTGCCGGCCATCGGCCGTCCCCCGGCACCAGCAGCGTGCCGCCGAGCCGCTCGAGGACCCGCAGCTCCCGCCGCGGGTCCAGCCGCTCGAGCCGCGGCGCCCACCGGGCGACTCCCTCCATCAGCCGGTCGGCCGCGACCGCGCTGCCCAGCGGCTCGACCGCCGACCCCCGCAGGGCGCGCGCCGGGTCGCGGACCGCGTCGACGACCCACTCCAGCGCCGCCGGGGCGCCGAGGTGCGCGACGAGCGTGCCCGCCACCGCGTCGGCCGGCTCCGCCAGCCGGCTCCACGCGGCGCGGGCGAGCGTCGGGTCGTCCGTCGCGAAGGGCAGCCCTCCGGCGCCGCGGGACCGCGACGCGCTCATGGCCGGCGCCGCGTCCTGCGCCACGCCCGGGGGCACCTCGAGCTCACGCATGGCTCCCCCTCGTGCGCATCGTCACGGCCCTGGAGACGTCGTCGGCCGTCGGCGCGACGCGCCCCGCCAGGTCGGCGTGGGTCCACGCGATCCGCAGCACACGGTCGGCCCCACGCAGGCTCAGCACGCCCCGGTCCACCATCTGCTCGATCGGCCGCAGCACGCCCGGCGCCCCCGACCGTTCCCGGAGCCACCGCCCGGCCACCTCGGCGTTCGTCGTCCAGGGCGTCCCCGACAGTCGCTCGCGCGCCGCGGCCCGGGCCTCGGCGACCCGCGCCGCGACCACGGCCGACGCCTCCCCCTCCGACCGGGCCGTCCGTTCCGCCCGCGTCACGGGCAGGACGTCCACCTGCAGGTCGACCCGGTCGAGCAGCGGCCCCGACAGGCGACCGAAGTACCGCCGCTTCGCCGTCGGGGTGCAGGAGCAGTCCAGCCCCTTGTTCACCGACGCCATCCCGCACGGGCAGGGGTTCGCCGCCAGCACCAGCTGGAAGCGGGCGGGGTAGCGGGCGGCGCCGCCGGAGCGGTGCAGCACCAGCTCTCCCTGCTCGAGCGGCTGGCGCAGCGTCTCCAGCACGCGGGACGGGAACTCGGGCGCCTCGTCGAGGAGCAGCACCCCCCGGTGCGCTCGGGACACCGCCCCGGGCCGGGCGAGGCCGCTGCCTCCGCCGACGATCGCCGCCGGGGTGGCCGTGTGGTGCGGGTCCTCGAACGGCGGCCGGGTCAGGAGCCCGTTGCCGGGGTCGAACGTCCCGGCCACCGAGTGCACCGCCGTCACCTCGACGGCCTCCGACGGCGTGAGGTCCGGCAGGATGCCGGGCAGGCGGGCGGCGAGCATGGTCTTGCCCGCGCCCGGCGGCCCGACCAGGAGCAGGTGGTGCCCGCCTGCCGCGGCGACCTCCAGCGCCATCCGCGCCTGCACCTGCCCCACCACCTCCGCGAGGTCCCCTGGTGACCGGCGCTGCACGGTCTGCCGCGCCGCCCGGACAGGCTCCAGGACCGGCGGCTCCGCGAGCTCGCCGCCGTGCAGCAGCACCACCTCGGCGAGGCTCGACGCCGCGTGGACGCGTGCCCCGGGGACCAGTCGTGCCTCGTCCGCGTCCCCGGTCGCGACGACGACGTCGGGGCAGCCCGCCTCGACGGCCGCGGCGACCGCGGGGAGCACCCCGCGCACGGGCTGGAGGCGACCGTCGAGCCCCAGCTCCGCCAGGTGCACCACCCGGTCCAGCCCGGACACGGGCACCACGCCGTCCCCGGCGAGGACGGCGACGGCGATGGCGACGTCGAACGACGAACCGGACTTGCGGAGCGAGGCGGGCGACAGGTTGACGGTGATCTTGCGGTGCGGCCACTTGATGCCGGTGGAGAGCACCGCGGCCCGCACGCGCTCGCGCGACTCGTTCAGCGCCGTGTCCGGCAGCCCCACCAGCGTGAAGCCGGGCACGGACGCCGCGAGCTGCGCCTGCACCTCCACGACGTGCCCGGTCAGCCCGGTGAGGGCGACGGCCGCCGTCGTCCCGAGCCCCATCAGAGCACCCCCACGAGGTGCTCGAGCTGCGCGGCACCCGCTCTCGGGAGCACCACCGCCACCACGTCGACCCGGATCTCGCGGCAGCGCACGTCCCGGTGCTCGGCCAGCCACTGCCCCGTGAGCCTGCGGATCCGGGACAGCTTGGCGGCCGTCACCGCCTCCGCCGGGTGCCCGAACGCGGTGCCGCGCCGCGTCTTCACCTCGATCGCGACCAGCACGTCGCCGTCGCGCGCGACGAGGTCGAGCTCGCCTCCCGTGCCGCGCCAGTTGCGCTCGAGCACCTCCAGGCCCTGCGCCTCGACGTGGCGCGCCGCCACCCGTTCCCCGTACCGCCCGACGGCGTCCTTCGCCCGCATCGAACCACCTCCGCGGGGAAGCCTCGCGTCGCCGCGGAGGACGACGCGCGCGCGGACCGTCGGCTGTGGACGGGGAGCGGCCGGTGCGACCTGGGGGCAGGGTCCGTGCCTCGGGACGCCTCGTGGCGTCCCGGGACGGCGAGGAAGCTAGAGGGCGAGCTCGGCCTTCGCGAGCTCCTCCACGTTGACGTCCTTGAACGTCACGACGCGCACCGACTTCACGAACCGCGCGGAGCGGTAGACGTCCCAGACCCAGGCGTCGGCCAGTCGGAGCTCGAAGTAGACCTCGCCGGCGGCGGACCGCACCTGCAGGTCCACCTGGTTGGCGAGGTAGAACCGTCGTTCCGTCTCCACGACGTACGAGAACAGTCCCACCACGTCGCGGTACTCGCGGTACAGCGCGAGCTCCATCTCGGTCTCGTAGTTCTCGAGGTCTTCGGCGCTCACGGGGCCATCCTCCCATCGGGTGCCACATCGGCGAGGCCGACGTCGAGCGTGCCCACCGTCGTGCCCGGCAGCACGTCGCCCGCGCCGTCGTCGGCCAGCGCCCGCAGGTTCCACGACCGGCGGTGCTGCGGCGTCGGGCCGAGCCGCCGCAGCGCGTCCAGGTGGGCGGGCGCCGAGTAGCCCTTGTTCTGGTCCCACGCGTACGCCGGGTACTGGCGCGCCAGGCGCACGAGCAGCCCGTCGCGCTCCACCTTGGCGAGCACGCTCGCGGCCGCGACCGAGGAGCACTGCAGGTCCGCCTTGACGAGGGTGCGCACCCCCGGCTCGGGCGCCTCGGGCCCGAGCGGGTCGAGGGCCGCGGCCTCGAACAGGTCGACGTCGCCCCGGCTCAGCCAGTCGTGCGAACCGTCGAGGAGCACCACGTCCACGTCGCCGCACGTCCGGCGGACCTGGGCCAGCGCCCGCCGCCCGGCGAGCCGCAGCGCGGCCACGATGCCGTGGGCGTCGATCTCCGCCGGCCCCGCGTGCCCGACGGCCCACGCGACACCCCAGCGCTGCAGCTGCGGCACCATCGCGACCCGTGCCGCCGGGGTGAGCAGCTTCGAGTCGGTCAGTCCCTGGGGCGCCGTCCGCGTCGCCGCGTCCACGACGACGACCCCCACGCTCACGGGCCCGGCGAGGGAGCCGCGCCCGACCTCGTCCATGCCCGCGACCAGCCGCGCGCCGCCCGTGAGCAGCGCGCGCTCCTGGCGCAGGGTCGGGCTCCGGCGCTGCTTGGCGCCGCCGCTGGCCGTGCGGCGGCGGGGCGGCGTGGGCCGGCGCACCGTCTCCGGACCGGACGTCGCCCGGACGGGCTGGACGGCGTCCTCCTCGACGCCCGGCTCGACGAGCGACGTCACGGCTCCGGGACCTTCGCGAAGACGTCGCCCGGGTTGCGCAGGAGCTTCGCGTCACCCAGCGGCCACACGGTGGCGAACGCCGACCCGACGACGTTCTCCAACGGCACGAACCCGCCGCCGGGCTTGCCCGTGTTGTAGCGGGAGTCCTGCGAGTTCTGCCGGTTGTCCCCCATGACGAACAGCATGTCGTCGGGCACCACCGTGTCGAACGGGTCCTGGCTCGGCACCGAGCCCGGCTTGATGTACGACTCCTCGTCGATCGGCTCCCCGTTGACGCTCACGCGACCCTGGTCGTCGCAGCACGTCACGTGGTCCCCGGGCGTCCCGACGACCCGCTTGATCAGGTGGTCGCCCGTCTCCTGCGGCAGCAGCCCCACGAACGTCAGCACGTTCGTCACCGCCTGCCCCACCGGGGTCCGCTCGGGCGGCTCGTACGGCGGCAACCAGCCACCCGGGTCCTTGAACACCACGATGTCGCCCCGGTTCACGTCGAACACGTCCGGCACCATGCGCGAGACCATCACCCGGTCCCCGATCTCCAACGTGTCCTCCATCGAGCCGCTGGGGATGAAGAACGCCTGCACCAGGAACGTCTTGATCAGCCACGACAGCACCAGCGCGCTGACCACGATGATCGCGGTCTCGCGCAGGACCCCGAGCCCACGGCTCGGGGCGCCGCCCTCGGCGGTCGCGGGGCGTCCCGCCCCGACCACGGCGTCGATGCCCTCGACCCCGTCGCCGGAGCCGCTGCCCGCGGGGTCGTGGGGACGGGGCTCGCGCGCGCTGGGCCGGTCGGTCACGGGATCGGAGTCTGCCACGGACTCACTCTTTCACTCGTCACCGTCCACGGCGAAACCCGCGGCGGGGCCCCCAAGACGCCCCGGAGGACGCCCGTGCGCGCGCGACGTCCCCGGCTCGGAGACGACGGACGGGCGGCCCTGCCATCGGCAGGACCGCCCGTCCGGGGTTCGCGTCAAGGCGTCGCGACGCGGTGCGTCACGACGCACGGCCTCACTTCGAGGTCGGCGCCGTCTCGCGCTTCTCGCGGATCTTCGCCTTCTTGCCGCGCAGGTTGCGCAGGTAGTACAGCTTCGCCCGGCGGACGACGCCGCGGGAGACGACCTCGATCGAGTCGATGGTCGGGGCGTGCAGGGGGAACGTGCGCTCCACGCCGACGCCGAAGCTGATCTTGCGGACGGTGAACGTCTCGCGGACGCCGCCGCCCTGGCGCGCGATGACGATGCCCTGGAACGCCTGGACGCGCGAGCGGTTGCCCTCGACGACCTTGACGTTGACCTTGACGGTGTCGCCGGCGCGGAAGTCCGGGACGTCGGAGCGCAGCGAGGCTGCGTCGACGGAGTCGAGCGTGTGCATGATGTTCTCCCCGCTCTGCCACAGGTCAGGAGCAAGATCGTGGCGCGCCCGCGGGCGCGCGATGTCTGACGTATCGGTGGGTGCGTCGGCTCCTCGACCGGCGGGCTGACCAGCAGCCCGTCATGACCTCCCCTGTGGCAGAGGCCGGGTCGGCGAACACACCAGCGCCCTATTCTGCCATACGTCCCGGCACGGCTCCCGGCCCGGGCCCCGCCGCGGGGCGGAGGTGTCCGTCACGCACGTCCCAGCCCAGGCCGGACAGGACGGCCAGGTCGGCCTTGTCGAGCGCCGTCGGGTCGAGCGCGGCCACCATGTCGGGCCGCCGCGCGGCCGTCCGCTCCAGCGCCCGGTCGCGGCGCCAGCGCTCGATCCGGGCGTGGTGGCCGGACAGGAGCACCTCGGGCACCTCGAGCTCCTCCCACTCCGGCGGCTTCGTGTACACCGGGTACTCCAGCAGCCCGGCCGCGCCGTGCGACTCCTCGACCAGCGAGTGCGGGTTCCCCACGACACCCGGCAGCAGCCGGCCGAACGCCTCGATCATCACGAGCGCGGCCACCTCCCCGCCGTTGAGCACGTAGTCGCCGATGGACAGCTCGCTGACCCGGTGGCCGGCGGCGCGGGTGCGTTCGGCGACGCGCGCGTCGATGCCCTCGTACCGCCCGCACGCGAAGACCACGTGCTCCTCGGTCGCGAGCGCCTCCGCGTGCCGCTGCGTGAAGACGTCGCCCGACGGCGTGGGCACCACCAGGTGCCCGCCGCCGTCCGCCGGCAGGACGTCGTCGAGCGCGCGGCCCCAGACGTCCGGACGCATGACCATGCCCGCTCCCCCGCCGAACGGGGTGTCGTCGACCGTGCGGTGCCGGTCGGTGGTCCAGTCCCGCAGGTCGTGCACCCGCAGGTCGAGCAGCCCCGCCCTGCGCGCCTTGCCGACCAGCGAGAGGTCGAGCGCGGCCAGGTAGTCGGGGAAGATCGAGACGACGTCGACGCGCACGTCAGGCCTCGCCCTGCTCGGTCTCGCCGTCCGCCCGGTCGACGACGACCGCGTCGGCGTCCCGGGCGAGCAGCCCGCCGGGGGGCGTCAGGACCACGCGGCCGCCCGCGACGTCGACCACCGGCACGATGGCGTGCACGAACGGCACGAGCGTGCGCTCGCCGCCGGCCTCCCGCACGACGAGCGCGTCGTGCGCGGGCAGGTGCTCGAGACCGGTCACCTCGCCGACCACGGTCCCGTCCTCGAGCTCGGCGCGCAGCCCCTGGAGCTCGTGCGGGTACCAGGCGTCGTCCTCGTCGGAGACGTCGGCCTCGACGACCAGCTCGACGCCCCGCAGCGCCTCGGCCGCGGTGCGGTCCGCCACCTCGGCGAAGGACACGAGCCAGCGGCCCTGGTGCACCCGCGCGGCCGTCACCGTCAGGGGTCCGGCATCGGCCGGCTCCGTCGCGAGGGTGAGCCCCACCGCGAGCCGCTCCTCGGGGTTGTCCGTGCGCAGGTCGAGCCCGACCTCGCCACGGAGCCCGTGCGCCCGCCCGACGCGCGCCACCACCAGCTGCATGACCACTCCTGTCTCGATCTGTTCTCGTCGGCCCGGTGACCACCGGTCCCAGCATGCCTCGCGGCAGACGACGAGGCCCGGCCCCACCGTGCAGTGGGACCGGGCCTCGTCAGAGCTACGGCAGCGGGTGCGGCACGCGTCAGCGCCGGTCGACGTCGACGACGTCGACCCGCACGGGGCCGTCCGTCGCGAGCGCGCCGACCACCGTGCGCAGCGCCTTCGCCGTCCGTCCGCCCCGGCCGATCACGCGGCCGAGGTCGTCGGGGTGCACCCGCACCTCGAGCAGGTCGCCCCGGCGCTGCGTCCGCGAAGCCACCCGGACGTCGTCCGGGTTGTCCACGATGCCGCGCACCAGGTGCTCGAGGGCCTCGGCGAGCATCAGGCCTCGGCCTCAGCCTCGGTGGCCTCGGCCGCCGGCTCGTCGGCCTTCTTCTCGGCGGCCTTCGCCTTGGCCTTCTCGGCCTCGGCGGCGACGGCCTCGACCGCGGCGGCGCTGTCGGCCTTCACGGTCTTGGTCTTGAGGGTGCCCTCGGCGCCCGGAAGACCCTTGAACTTCTGCCAGTCACCGGTGATCTTGAGCAGCGCGGCGACCTGCTCGGTCGGCTGCGCGCCGACGCCGAGCCAGTACTGCGCGCGCTCGGACTTGATCTCGATGAACGACGGCTCCTCGGTCGGGTGGTACTTCCCGATCTCCTCGATGACACGACCGTCGCGCTTGGAGCGCGAGTCGGCCACGACGACGCGGTAGTACGGGGCCCGGATCTTGCCGAGGCGCTTCAGACGAATCTTGACGGCCACTGTGGTGGTGTCTCCTGGTTCTGGTGGGGCGACCTCACGCGCCGCCGGGTGGGGTCCTGGCGGTGTCCGGAGGTCTGGACGCGACCTGCGCAGGAGAGAGGGGCCTGGGCACGCCGAGTACCCGGACATTGTGCCAGACCCGGCACGCCCGCTCCAACCTCGGTGACGCACCTCTCGCCCGCCCGCCGTGGCGGGTCAGCCCCGCACGACCTGCCCGCGCAGCACGACGGCGGTCGGGTGGCGGAGCACCTCGATGTCCTCGCGCGGGTCGGCGGGGTACACCACCAGGTCGGCGCTGGACCCCTCGACGAGCGCGCCGAAGCCCAACAGCTCGCGCGCCCGCCAGGTCGCCATCGCGACGACGTCCGCGGCCGGGATGCCGGCCGCGACCAGCTCGGCGCACTCGTCCACGACGCGCCCGTGCCCGAGCGTGCCGCCGGCGTCCGTCCCGACGAGCAGGGGCACGCCCGCCTCGTGCAGCGCACGCACGTGCTCGTACCGGCGGGCGTGCATGCGCCGCATCCGCGCCGCGTACTCGGGGTACTTCCCCTCCGCCTGCCGGGCGATCTCCTCGAAGCGGGCCACCTGGAGCAGCGTGGGGGTCACGGGGATGCGCCGCGCCGCGACCTCGTCCACGAGCGGGCCCACGACGCCGGTGCCGTGCTCGATGCCGTCCACGCCCGCGGCGAGCAGGTCGGGCACGACCTCCTCGGAGAAGGCGTGCACCGTGACGCGCGCGGCCTCCGCGTGCGCGGCGGCGACCGCCTCGATGAGCACGTCCCGGGGCCACAGCGGGCCCAGGTCGCCCGCCTCGCGGTCGATCCAGTCCCCGACCAGCTTGACCCAGCCGTCCGCGCCGCGCGCCTGGGCGCGCACCGCGTCGGGGAGCGCTCCCACGTCGTCGAGCTCGAGCCCGAAGTGCCGCAGGTAGCGCTTGGGGCGGGCCAGGTGCCGGCCGGCGCGCACGAGCCGCGGCAGGTCGGGGCGCTCCTGGACCCAGGACGTGTCCACGGGCGAGCCGGCGTCCCGCACGAGCAGGACGCCGGAGTCCCGGTCGGCGACCGCCTGGGCCTCCGCCGTCTCGTGGTCGACCGCGCCGTCCGGGCCGAGGCCCACGTGGCAGTGCACGTCCACCAGGCCGGGCAGCACCCAGCCCTCGAGCTCGCGGGTGGCGCTGCCCTGCGGCGACGGCCGGGTGAGGCTCACGCGCCCGTCGCGCACCCACATCTCGCCGACGTCGCGATCGTGGCCGAGCAGGACGTGGCCGGTGACGTGCAGCGGGACGTGCGGGGCAGACATGGTCGAAGGTTACCGAGTCGGGAGGCCGAGCCGTGGACGCCGGTCCGTACGCCTCAGCGCCCGCCGAGCAGCTTGTCGAGGCCGTCCGGCAGCTGGAGCTTCGAGAGGTCCTGCTCGGCGGGCTCGTCGCCGCCCATGCCGAACGCGGAGCCCGGCGAGGACGGCTTCGCGGCGGGACCGCCGAGCGCGCGCTGCATGGCCTCGCGCTCCTGCTGCGCCCGCTTCGCGGGGTTTCCCGACTTGCCCTTGACCTTCTTCGCCGGCGCCTGCTTGCCGCGCGCCTTCTTGCCGCCGCCGGGCATGCCCGGCATCCCGGGGACGCCGCCGGGCATGCCCGGCAGCCCGCCACCCTTGCTCATCTGGCGCATCATCTTCTGCGCCTGACCGAACCGCTCGAGCAGCTGGTTGACGGCCGTCGTCGTCTGGCCGGAGCCACGGGCGATGCGCGCGCGCCGCGAGCCGTTGATGAGCTTGGGGTTGTCGCGCTCGGCGGGCGTCATCGACTGGATGAGCGCCTGGACGCGGTCGACCTCGCGCTCGTCGAAGTTCTCGAGCTGCTCGCGCATCTGCCCCATGCCCGGCATCATCCCGAGCATCTTCTTCATCGAGCCGAGCTTCTTCATCTGCTGCATCTGCACCAGGAAGTCGGACAGGGTGAAGTCCTCGCCCTTCTCCACCTTGGCCGCCATCTTGGCGGCCTCCTCGGCGTCGAAGGCCTTCTCGGCCTGCTCGATGAGGGTGAGCACGTCACCCATGTCGAGGATGCGCGACGCCATGCGGTCGGGGTGGAAGACCTCGAAGTCGGTGAGCTTCTCACCGGTCGAGGCGAACATGATGGGGCGGCCCGTCACCGTCGCCACCGAGAGGGCGGCACCGCCGCGCGCGTCGCCGTCGAGCTTGGACAGGACGACGCCGGTGAAGTCGACCCCCTCCTCGAAGGCCTTCGCCGTCGCGACGGCGTCCTGGCCGATCATCGCGTCGATGACGAACAGGACCTCGTCGGGCTGCACGGCGTCGCGGATGTCCGAGGCCTGCTGCATGAGCACCTGGTCGACGCCCAGGCGGCCGGCGGTGTCGACGATGACGACGTCGTGCTGCTTGACCTTCGCCTCGGCGACACCGTCGCGGGCCACGCCCACCGGGTCGCCGATGACGACGTCCGTCTCGGCGCCCTGGTTGCCCGGGTGCGGTGCGTAGACCGGCACCCCGGCCCGCTCCGCGACGACGGAGAGCTGGGTCACCGCGTTCGGACGCTGCAGGTCGGCGGCGACCAGCAGCGGGGTGTGGCCCTGCTCCCTGAGCGCCAGCGCCAGCTTCCCGGCGAGGGTGGTCTTACCGGCACCCTGGAGACCCGCGAGCATGATGACCGTCGGCGGCGTCTTGGCGAACCGGAGCGGCCGGGTCTGGCCGCCGAGGATCGCCACGAGCTCGTCGTTGACGATCTTCACGACCTGCTGCGCCGGGTTCAGCGCGCCCGACACCTCGGCCGACAGGGAGCGCTCGCGCACGGCGGCGGTGAACTCGCGCACGACGGGCACGGCGACGTCGGCGTCGAGGAGCGCCCGGCGGATCTCGCGCACGGTCGCGTCGATGTCCGCCTCGGAGAGCCGGCCCCGCCCGCGCAGGTTCTTGAACGTCGCGGTGAGCCGGTCCGACAGGGAGTTGAACACCAGGCAGGTCCTCACAGAGATTCGGTCGTTGCAGCCACCTACCCTACCGGTCTGCTACCGGTCACCGGCGAGTTCCCGGCGCGCCCGCCCGGTGAGGTCGTCCACCAGGCTCGCGCGCCAGGCCGTCCACCCCGCCGGGCCCAGCGACGACGAGTCCGCCTCCGTCACGACGCGCACGACCTCCAGCAGGTCCCCGCGGTGCTCGAGCGCGTCGAGGAGCTCCGCCACCGTGGCGGGGTCCTCCAGGTCGGCGGTCGTCGCCAGCCGCGCGAGGGTGAGGTGGTGCCGCACGACGATCCCGACGTCGCGCGCCACGGCGTCGCCGAACCCCGTCCGGCGCACGATGCCGGGGGCGATGCGCGCCCCCTCCACGGAGTGGTCGGGCTCGACGGCGCCCCGCCGCTTGCCGATGTCGTGCAGGAGGGCGCCCAGCAGGAGCACCTCGGTCGGCGCCGGCGGGACGCCCCCGTCGGCGGCGACCTGGCGGCGCAGCTTGGCGGCGCGTGCCGCGGTCTCCACCAGGTGCCGGTCCACCGTGTGCCGGTGGATCGCCGCCCGTTGGGGGCGGTTGCGCACCCCGGCCCACTCGGGGACCCAGGTCGTGACCACGCCCGCCAGGTCGAGCGCCTCCCAGACCGGCACCTGCGCCGGGCCCGCGCCCAGCAGGGTGAGCAGCGAGGCCCGCGCGGCGGACGGCCACGGCTCGGGCGGGGGCGGCGACTCCGCCAGGGACTGGACGGTCACGGGCGAGAGCACGAGGCCGGTGCGCGCCGCGGTGGCTGCCGCGCGCAGGGGCAGCAGCGGGTCGTCGGCCGGCTGCGCGCCCACGGCCAGCACCAGCTCGCCGTCGTGCTCCACGAGGCCGTCGCCCACCGATCGCAGCCGCGGCGCGGACCGGCGACCCCGGACCATGACCGGCCGGCGGACCGCGGGCCGCTGCAGCGCCTGGCGTGCGCGGCGCACCGTGGAGTCCAGCGCGTAGGAGATCTCGCGCCCCGCCTCGGCGAGGCTGGCCAGCAGCTCGTCCGGGTCGTCGTGCCCGCAGCGGGCGGCCACCTCGTCCAGGTCGGCGAGCAGGAGCTTCGTGGACCGGCGGCGCGTCACGACGTGCACCGCGTCCCGCACGTCCAGCAGGTGCGCGTACGCCCGGTCGACCCTGCCGTGCGGACGGTCGGTGAGCCATGTGGCCGCGAGCGCCGACAGCAGGACGGCGTCACGGATGCCCCCGCGCGACTCCTTGAGGTCCGGCTCGATGAGGTACGCCAGCTCCCCCGCGCGCTCGGCCCGGTCGCGGGCGCTGTGCAGCAGCTCGGGCAGGCGGCGGCGCGACGCCGAGCGCCAGTCCGTGAGGATGGCGGACGCCGCGCGGTGCACGACGACGGCGTCCCCCGCCACGGGCCGCACGTCGAGCCAGCCGACGGCGGCCGGCAGGTCGGTGGAGGCGAGGCGGCGGGTCTGGCTCAGCGAGCGCACGGCGTGGTCGACGTCCACGCCGGAGTCCCACAGCGGGTACCACAGGGCGTCGGCGACACGGGCGAGCTCGTCGGGCTTGTGCGTGCGCCCGTCGTGCACGAGCACGAGGTCGAGGTCCGACAGCGGGCCGAGCTCGCCGCGGCCCAGGCTGCCGACGGCGGCGAGCGCGAGGCCCGACGGGTCGACGTCGGCCGTGGCCGCCTCGAACAGGGGGGTGAGCCGGTCGGTGACGAGCTGCTGCAGGGCCGTGCGGCGCGCCACGCCCGACCGGCCGGGGCCGGTCAGGCCGTCGGCGGTGGCGAGCAGGTCCGCGCGCAGCGGGCCCACCGCGGCGCCGGCGCCGTCGTCGACGCGCGAGCCCCGCACCCCGGCGTCCGGGGTGCGGGGCTCGGTCGCGCCCGGCTGGTCGTCCGGGAGCACGGTCAGAGGGCCGCGTCGCCGTGCTCGCCGGTGCGCACGCGCACCACGTCGTCGAGCGTCGTGGTCCACACCTTGCCGTCCCCGATCCGGCCGGTCTGGGCGGCCTTGACGACGACGTCCACGACGGTGGGCGCGTCCTCGTCCGCGACGAGGACCTCCACGCGGACCTTCGGCACCAGGTCGACCGTGTACTCGGCGCCCCGGTACACCTCGGTGTGCCCCTTCTGGCGGCCGTAGCCGCTGGCCTCGCTGACCGTCATGCCGCGGATGCCCGCGGCCTCGAGGGCGGACTTCACGTCGTCCAGGCGGTGGGGCTGGACGACTCCGGTGACGAGCTTCATGCGCGGATCTCCCTCTTGATCTGGCCGCTGGCGGAACCCTGCGGGACGGTCTCGTAGGCGGACTCGCTGTGCACCGCGAGGTCGATGCCCCCGACCTCGGCCTCCTCCGAGACCCGCCAGCCCATGACCGCCTTGAGCGCGATCGCGATGAGGTACGTGATGATGCCGGAGAAGACGATCGCGACGACGGCGATGATCGCCTGGACGGCGAGCTGGTTCAGGCCGCCGCCGTAGAACAGCCCCGTCTCGGTGGCGAGGAAGCCGATCGAGACCGTGCCCCAGAGTCCGGAGACGAGGTGCACGCCCACGACGTCGAGCGAGTCGTCGTAGCCCAGCTTGTACTTGAGGCCCACCGCGAAGGCGGAGAGCACGCCCGCGATCGCACCGACCGCGATCGAGCCCACGGGGCTGACGGAGCCGGCGGCCGGGGTGATCGCGACGAGGCCCGCCACGACGCCCGACGCCGCGCCGAGCGACGTCGCCGAGCCGTCGCGCAGCCGCTCCACCAGGAGCCAGCCGAGCACCGCGGCCGCGGTCGCGACCGTCGTGTTGACCCACGCGAGACCCGCGAAGCCGTCGGCCGTGAAGGCGGAACCGCCGTTGAAGCCGAACCAGCCGAACCACAGGAGGGCGGCGCCCAGCATGACGAGCGGGAGGCTGTGCGGGCGCATCGGCTCGGAGCCGAAGCCCTTGCGCTTGCCCACCACCAGGGCGAGGACCAGCGCGGCCACACCGGCGTTGATGTGCACCACGGTGCCGCCGGCGAAGTCGATCGGCGTCGCGATGGACGCGAACGGCCCGTCGCCGGACAGCAGGCCGCCGCCCCAGACCATGTGCGCCATCGGGAAGTAGCAGAGGGTCACCCACACGGCCACGAAGACCATCCAGGTGCCGAACTTGGCGCGGTCCGCGATCGCGCCGGAGATCAGCGCGACGGTGATGATGGCGAACGTGGCCTGGAAGCCGACGCCCACGATGCCCGGGACGCCGAAGTCGTCGATCACGAACTCACCGGCGGCGTCGTAGATCGCGCCCGACAGCCCGAACTGGTCGAACGGGTTGCCGACGATCCCGCCGAGGTCGGCACCGTAGGACATCGACCAGCCCCACAGCACGTAGACGACGCCGACGACGGCGATCGCGCCGAACGACATCATCATCATGTTCAGCACGGACTTGCCGCGCACCATCCCGCCGTAGAAGAGCGCGAGTCCAGGGGTCATCAGGAGCACGAGAGATGCCGACATCAGCATCCACGCGGTTGCTCCGGTGTCCAGCTCCATGAGTTGTTCCTCCCTCACCAGCCGGGCGGCCGGGTCGGGCACTACCGTGGTCGGGCGGGGTTTCGCCTGGACTCTCCTGGTGTTTCGCGGGTGTGACAAGGCCTCGCCACGCGTCAACTTTGCGTTAACGGGGCCCCATGAGCCGCGTCGGCGGGCGGAGCCGTCGCCCCGGTCAGCCGATCCCGCTCAGCCGAGCAGGCCGTCGACGAACTGCTCGGGGTCGAACGGCGCCAGGTCGTCCGGCCCCTCCCCCAGGCCCACGAGCTTGACCGGCACGCCGAGCTCGCGCTGCACGGCCACGACGATGCCGCCGCGGGCGGTGCCGTCGAGCTTGGTGAGCACGATGCCGGTCACGCCCGCGACCTCGCCGAACACGCGCGCCTGGTTGAGGCCGTTCTGCCCGGTGGTGGCGTCGAGCACGAGCAGCACCTCGGCGAGCGGCGCCTCCCGCGTGATGACGCGGGTGATCTTGCCGAGCTCGTCCATGAGGCCCGCCTTGTTCTGCAGGCGGCCGGCGGTGTCGACGAGGACGACGTCCGTGCCCTCGGTCTTGCCGCGCCGCACCGCGTCGAACGCGACGGCGGCCGGGTCGGCGCCGTCCCGGTCCGAACGGACGGTCTCCACGCCCACGCGGGCGCCCCACGTCTGCAGCTGGTCGGCCGCCGCCGCGCGGAACGTGTCGGCCGCGCCGAGCACCACCGACCGGTCCTCCGCGACGAGCACGCGGGCGAGCTTGCCGACGGTCGTCGTCTTGCCGGTGCCGTTGACGCCCACGACGAGCACGACGGCGGGCAGCCGCGTGCCGTCCTCGCCGACCGGACCGGTGGTGGCGACCTCACGGTCCAGCGCCGGGTCGACGACCTTGAGCAGCTCCTCGCGCAGCAGGTCGCGCACGGCCTTCGGGTCGCGCACGCCGAGCACGCGCACGCGGGTGCGCAGGGCCTCGAGGAGCTCCTCCGCCGGGCCGGCGCCGATGTCGGCCAGCAGCAGCGTCTCCTCGAGCTCGTCCCAGTCGTCCTCGGTGAGGTGGTCGCGCGACAGGACGCTGAGCAGCCGCGCACCGAGCGGCGACCCGGACCGGGCGAGCCGGTCGCGCAGGCGCACCAGGCGGCCGGCCACCGGCTCCGGCGTCTCGAGCGCGGGGGCCGCCGGCTCCGCCACCTCGGGCTCCGCGGCGGCCGCCTCGGGGGCGGGTCCGGCGGCGGGCCGTCCCGGCGCGGGCGCGACCGTCGTCGTGCCCTCGTCGCGCCGGTCGACCTGCTCGTCGAGGCGACGGCGGCGCGACCGCGGGACGAGCAGGGCGGCGCCGCCGCCGACCACGACGACGACGCCAAGAAGGATCCAGAGCCAGAGCAGATCAGTCACGCGCACAGTCTCCCAGAAGCGCACGACCGCGCCGCGCGACCCGGGTCGCCGCCGGGTTCACCGCCGGACCCACGGGCGGGGGGTCACTCCGGCTTGCGGACCGTCCCCACGTGCCACGAGCTGCGGGCCTGCAGGCGTGCCCGGTGCAGCGCGTCGGTGAGCTCCTCCGGGTCGACGTAGCCCGGTGCGTCCTCGATCGTCGCGGCGAAGAACTCGTCCATCCCGGTCTCGACCGGGGCAGGGGGCGCGACGCGCTTGCGCCGCAGCCCGGACCGGAAGTCGCGCAGGAAGCGACCGAGGCCGGGTGCCTCGTCGTCCTGACCCCCACGACGCTCCATGACGTTGGCCACGAGGAACACCACCGCGGCGAGAACGAGGGACCCGAGGACCCAGAGGACGAACGTGAGCATGGCGCTATTCTCCCCGCGCATCGACGGTCTCGCGCATCCGCTGGGAGATGACGGTCGTCACACCGTCGCCGCGCATCGTCACGCCGTACAGCGCGTCCGCGACCTCCATCGTGCGCTTCTGGTGGGTGATGACGATGAGCTGGGAGTCCTCCTGCAGCTCGCGGAAGATCTCCAGCAGGCGGCCCAGGTTCACGTCGTCGAGCGCCGCCTCGACCTCGTCCATCACGTAGAACGGGCTGGGGCGCGCCTTGAAGATCGACACGAGGAACGCGACCGCGGTCAGCGACCGCTCCCCTCCGGACAGCAGCGACAGCCGCTTGACCTTCTTGCCCGCCGGGCGCGCCTCGACCTCGATGCCCGTGGTGAGCAGGTCACCCGGGTCGGTGAGCACCAGGCGCCCCTCGCCGCCCGGGAAGAGCCGGCCGAAGACCCGCTCGAACTGCTCCGCGGTGTCGCGGAACGCCTCCGCGAAGACCTGCTGCACCCGCTCGTCGATCTCCTCGACGATGTGCAGCAGGTCCTGGCGCGACTTCTTGAGGTCCGCGAGCTGCTCCGTGAGGAACTGGTGCCGCTCCTCCAGCGCCGCGAACTCCTCCAGGGCCAGCGGGTTGACCGCGCCGATGCGGGCGAGCGCACGCTCCGCCGTCGCGAGCCGCTTCTCCTGCTCCGCCCGCACGTAGGGCACGGGCTCCGGGTCCGGGTCCTCCTCGGCGGCGTCGGCGGGGCGCGCCACGGGCACGTCGTGGTGGGGGCCGAGCTCCTCGACCAGGACGTCGGGGTCGCTGCCGAGCTCGTCCACCGCCCGGGCCCGCAGCTGCTCGAGCCGCGCCACCTGCTGGGCGCGCGCCACCTCGTCGCGGTGCGCGACGTCGGTGAGGTCGCGCAGCTCGCCCGCGAGCCGGTCGGCGTCGACGCGGACCGCCTCGAGCTCCTGCTGCCGTGCGGCGCGCTCCTCGTCGGCGGCGGCGCGCTCGGCCTGGGCGCGCTCGATCGAACGGGCGAGCACGGTGAGGGCCGTGCCCGCGTCGTCGCGCACGCCGGCCGCCGTCCGTGCCTCGGCCGCGCGCTGCACCGCGCGTCGCTCCGCCTTCTCGCGGGCGGCCCGCTCCTGCGCCGCGGCCCGCGCGAGGCCCTGCGCACGGCCGGCGACGGCGCGCGCCCGCTCCTCGCCGGTGCGCAGCTCGAGGCGCGCCTCCGTCTCGGCGGCGCGCGCCTCGGTGGCGGCCGCCTGCGTCGTCTCGCGGGCCGCCTGCGCCTCGGCGACCTGCTCCTGGGTCTGCGCCGGCTCGGCCTCCGCGACCTCCAGGCGACGGGCCAGCTCGGCCAGCTCCGCCTCGTCGGCCTCCCGGCGCTCCGCCGCCTGTGCCAGCGTCGCGCGGTGCCGCTCCGCCTCCGCGAGCGCGGACCGGTGCGCCGAGCCCAGCGTGCCGAGCTGCTCCGCGACGGCGGCGAGCGCCGCGTCCGACTCGTGCAGCCGCGCCAGGGTGTCGTCGTGGGCGGCCTGCGCCGCTTCGAGCCGTTCGCGCGTCCCGACCAGCTCGAAGCGACACCGCTCGGCACGGGCCGCCGCGTCGTCGAGCCCCTCCTTGGCCTCGTCCAGCGCGGACGTCAGGTGCAGCACGCTCGGCGCGGCCGCGGAGCCGCCCCAGGCCCGCGTGGCGCCCAGCAGGTCGCCCGCCCGCGTCACGGCGACGACGGCGGGCGCCGCCTGGACCAGGGCGCGCGCCTGGGCCAGGTCGTCCACGACGACCACGTCGCGCAGCAGCGTGCGCAACGGCGCGGCCGCGGGCCCCGCCACGGTGACGACGTCGGCCGCGCGGCGTGCGCCGTCGGGCAGGTCGGCGGGGACGGCGGTCGGCCCCGACGGGCCGTCGTCCGCGCCGCCCACGACGAGCCCGGCGCGGCCGGCGTCGTCGTCGCGCAGGCGGCGCAGCGCGTCGACCGCCGCGCCGAGGTCGCGCACGGCCACGGCGTCCGCGACCGGGCCGAGCGCGGCCGTCACCGCGTCCTCGTAGCCGGGCTCGACGCCGAGCAGCGCGGCGACCGAGCCGAGCACGCCGGGCGCGGCGTCCGCGAGCAGGGCCCCCGCGCCGTCCTTGCGGTCCAGGCTGAGCTCGAGGGCCTCGACGCGCGCGCTCCAGGTGGCGCGGTCGCGCTCGGCCTCGGCCGCGCGGGCCTCGAGGTCTCCCACCGCCTCCTGCGCCTCGGCCAGCGCCGTCGTCGCCTCCTCGTGCCGGGCGTCGAGGTCCTCCTCGCCCTCCTCGGCACCCACGACCTGCACCTCGAGCGCGCCGAACTCGCGCGCCGCCGCCTCGGCCCGGCGCTCCGCCTCGGCCACGACCTCGCGCACGCGCTCCAGCTCGGCGTCGCCGGCCTCGACGCGGCTGCGGCGCGCGGCCACCTGCCCCGAGAGCCGGGCGAGGCCCTCGCGGCGGTCGGCCGCGCCGCGGTGCAGGGTCGCGAGCTCGCGCTCCGCGGCGTCCGCGGCCTTCTCGGCGTCGGTGCGGGCGGCGACGGCGGAGTCGAGCGCGGCGCGCGCGAGCTCGACCTCGCGGGTCAGCTCCGCCTCCGTGGCGCGCGCGCGCTCGGCCTGGGCCTCCAGGTCGGCCGGGTCCTGCCCCCGGTGCTCCGGCTCGGCGGCACCCAGCAGCCGCACCCGCTCGTCGGCGAGCGTGGCGAGGCCCCGCAGCCGCTCGCGCAGCGCGCTCAGCGCGTGGAACGCGTCGGCCGCGCGACCGGCGTCCGCGACCGCGGCGGACGCCGCGACCTCGAGCCGCGCCAGGTGCTCCCGCGCCCGCTCCAGGCCCTGCTCCGTCTCCTGCTGCCGCTCGCGCAGCGCCGCCTCGTCGGCCCGCTCCTGGGCCATCTGGGCGGTGAGCTGGGCCAGGTCGTCCGCGAGCAGGCGGGCCTTCGCGTCGCGCAGGTCGGCCTGGACGGTGCGGGCCCTGCGCGCCGCCTCCGCCTGCCGTCCGAGCGGCCCGAGCTGACGGCGCAGCTCCGCGGTGAGGTCCGTGAGGCGGGCGAGGTTGCCCTGCATCGCCTCGAGCTTGCGCAGCGCCTTCTCCTTGCGCTTGCGGTGCTTGAGGACGCCGGCCGCCTCCTCGACGAAGCCGCGCCGGTCGTCGGGGGTGGCGCGCAGCACGGCGTCGAGCTGCCCCTGACCCACCACGACGTGCATCTCGCGGCCGATGCCGGAGTCGCTCAGCAGCTCCTGGATGTCGAGCAGCCGGCAGGAGCTGCCGTTGATCGCGTACTCCGACCCGCCGCTGCGGAACAGCGTGCGGGTGATCGTCACCTCGGTGTAGTCGATCGGCAGGGCGCCGTCGGTGTTGTCGATCGTGAGGGACACCTCGGCCCGGCCGAGCGGCGGACGGCCGGCGGTGCCGGCGAAGATGACGTCCTCCATCTTGCCGCCGCGCAGCGACTTGGCGCCCTGCTCCCCCATCACCCAGGAGAGCGCGTCGACCACGTTCGACTTGCCCGAGCCGTTCGGCCCGACGACGCACGTGATGCCCGGCTCGAGGCTCAGCGTCGTCGCCGAGGCGAACGACTTGAAGCCGCGGAGCGTGAGCGTCTTGAGGTGCACCCGGCGAGCCTAACCGCCGGATCCCGCCGATCCGCGGAACTACGCCGGTCCCGCCCGGAGACGTCCGGACACGCCGACGGCCGGGCCCGTGCGAGCCCGGCCGTGCGACGTCGTGCGTGAGTCGTGCGAGACGTGCGAGCGCTCAGAGGTTCGGGAACCAGAGGCCGATCTCGCGGGCCGCGGACTCGGGCGAGTCGGACCCGTGCACCAGGTTCTGCTGCACCTTGAGGCCCCAGTCACGACCGAGGTCGCCGCGGATGGTGCCGGGGGCCGCCTCGGTGGGGTTGGTCGCCCCCGCCAGCGAACGGAAGCCCGGGATGACGCCCTGGCCCTCGGCGACGACGGCGAGCGTCGGGCCCGAGAGCATGAAGTCCACGAGCGGCTGGTAGAACGGCTTGCCCTCGTGCTCGGCGTAGTGCGCGGCGAGGAGCTCGGTCGTGGCCTGCTTCAGCTCGACGGCGACGAGCGAGTAGCCCTTCGCCTCGATGCGCCGCAGCACCTCGCCGGACAGGCCGCGGCGCACGCCGTCGGGCTTGACGAGCACCAGGGTGCGCTCGATGGCGGGCTCGGCGGGCAGGGTGGTGTCTGCGACGTCGGTCATGGCGGAGAGCCTATCGGCGCCCGTGCCGTGCCCCGTACGCCCGACCGCCCGACGACCCCGGCGCGGCCGGTCAGAGGTTCGGCGCCGTCTCCGGGTGCTGCGCGTCGTACTCCGCGCGCTCGCGGTCGATGCGTCCGCCCAGGCGCATCGAGACGACCCACATCGCGACGAACACCACACCGACCACGAACATCATCGGCAGCAGCAGGCCCATCGCCAGCACGGGCACCTGCACGACCGTCCCCGCGTAGTACCCCAGCGGCGTCCCGACCATGCGGGACATCACCAGCAGCACCACGAACAGCACGCCGATCACGAGCCACAGGGCGAGCGGCGACTCGATCACCAGGGGGCCGCGCTCGTAGCCGGTGTTCCGCAGCCCGTAGAGGGCGACGCCGGCGAACAGCACCACGAACGCCTCCAGCTGCAGCATCATCGACGTGAACTGCACCTTGGCGGGCTTGCGGGGCTTGATGCGGTCCCCCGGGCGGGGACGGTCGTCCTTCTTGCTCACGACCCCACGATATCCGCGCGCTCGCGGGTGCCGGGACCGTCCTCGTCGGAGGTGACCTCGGACGCGCCGTCGGCGACCGGCAGCTCGTCGAGCGCCCCCGCCCTGGCCGGGTCGGCGACCGCCTCGCCGCGCGCCACCATGCCGGCGACGTCGGAGAGCTTGATCACGGGCAGGAAGAGGGCGAGCACCAGGCCCAGCACGATCAGGGGCAGCAGGTACCAGAACGACGGCGCCAGGGCGTCGGCGTAGGCGTCGATGACGCCGGTCTTCAGCGGCTCGGGCAGCTGCTGCACGAGGGCGGGGGTGAGGCTGGACTCCCCCGCACCGGCCGCGCCGCCCGGCACGCCGGCGAACACGCCCTGCAGGTTGTCGGTGAGCCGCGTGGTGAAGATCGTCGTGAACAGGGCCGTACCCGTGGCGGCGCCGATCTCGCGGAAGAAGTTGTTGGAGCTCGTGGCGGTGCCCAGCTCGTGCGGGTCCACGGCGTTCTGCACCGCGAGCACGACGGTCTGCATCACGAGGCCCATGCCGGCGCCGAGCGTGAAGATCATCGCGCCGAACGTCCACATGGACATGTCGCCCGACAGGGTCGTCAGCCACACCATCGCCAGCGCGACGACGATCAGCCCGACCACGGGGTACGCCTTGTACTTCCCCGTCTTGGAGATCGCGATGCCCGACACGATCGAGGTCAGCATCATGCCGGCCATCATCGGGAGCATCAGCCAGCCGGACTCGGTCACGCCGGCGCCGGTCGACATCTGCAGGAACGTCGGGATCATCGCCATCGCCGAGAACATGCCCATGCCGAGCACCAGGCCGATGAGCGTGGTGATCGTGAAGGTCCGGTTCTTGAACAGGCGCAGCGGGATCAGCGGCTCGGCGACGCGCGTCTCGGCCACGATGAACCCGGCCACGGCGGCCAGCGTCAGCACGACCAGCCCGGACAGGCGCCAGTCGGTCCAGTCGTAGCCGCTCGAGGAGAGCGACTCCCAGCTCGTGACGAGCACGATGCCGGTGGTGGCCACCGCCATCGTGACGATCCCGGCCCAGTCGACCGGACGGGAGGAGCGGTGGGAGGGCAGCTTGAGCGCGAACCACGCGATGACGAACGCGGCGACGCCGACGGGGAGGTTGATCCAGAACGTCCAGCGCCAGCCCGGGCCCTCGGTGAGCCACCCGCCGAGGAGCGGCCCGAGGACGGCGGAGATGCCGAACAGCGCACCGAGCGGGCCCATGTACTTGCCGCGCTCGGACGCCGGCACGATGTCGGCGATGATCGACTGCGACAGGATCATCAGGCCGCCGCCGCCGAGGCCCTGGACCCCGCGCCACAGGACGAGCTCGATCATGTTCTGCGAGAGCGCGGCGCCCACGGAGGCGAGGGTGAACAGCCCGATCGCGACGAGGAACGGCCAGCGCCGGCCCATGAGGTCGCCGAACTTGCCGTACAGGGGCATGCCGATGGCGACGGCCAGGATGTAGGCCGTGATGACCCACCCCTGGTGCTCGACACCGTTCAGCTCGCCGACGATCGTGGGCATCGCGGTGCCGACGATCGTCTGGTCGAGGGAGGACAGGAACATCGACGCCATCAGGGCGCCGAAGATCAGCCAGACGGTGCGCTGCGTCAGGACGACGAGCGGCTTGTCCGGCGCGGCGGGAGCGGCATGGCTCATGGAACACCTCGGATCGGCGGCGCACGGGGCGCCGGGGTAGTGACGGGGGCGGGGATGCTTCGGGTGACGACGTGCGCGGGTGCCGGCGGGCACCCGGGGGTCACGACGTGAGGATGGCGGCGAGCTGGCCGACGACGTGCGGCACGTGGTCGCCGACGTCGCCCTCGTGACCGGCGCGGGCCCAGTCGTCCATCGCTGCTCGCGTGACGACGAACACGACCATGGCGCACATCTCGGGGTCGGCGGGCAACGGGGCCGCCTCGTGCCGCCGCTCGAACAGGGCGACGACCTGGGTCTTGTGCCGCTCGAACCAGGCGAAGTGCCGGCCGAGCAGCCGTGGCTCCAGCTGCAGGATCTCCATCACCTGCTCGCCGTGGTGCTGCCCCGGGCCCGCGAAAGCCTCGAGCAGGGACCGGACGAGCACCTCGAGGTCGGCCACGAGGCGTCCGTGGGGCCCGCCGGCCGCGAACGCCTCGCGGATCTCGGCGCTCAGCTCGAACGAGCCCTGGCCGAGCACCGCGTCGTCCTTCGACTCGAAGTAGTTGAAGAACGTGCGGGGAGAGATCTGGGCCGCCTCGGCGATCTCCTCCACGGTCACGGCGTCCAGGCCGCGCTCGAGCACGAGGCGCTGGGCGGCGTCGACGATCGCGTCCGTGCGCGCGCGCTTCTTGCGCTCACGCAGTCCGAGGTCACCGGCGGGAGGAGTCACCGGACAATCATGCACCCGCTGCAATATTGCACCAAGTGCAATTTCCTGTGAGCGTGGTCACACCTCGCCGAAGCCGCCCTCGATCAGCCCGACGACGGTGGCCACCGCGTCGCGCGCGTCCGCCCCGTGCGCGGCCACCTCGACCTCGGTGCCGGCGGCCGTGCCCAGCGCCATGAGCTGCAGGACGCTCGTCGCGTCCACGCCCTGCAGGGTGACCGGCCCGCCGAACGCCGCCGCGGCGCGTGCCACCACCGCCGCCGGGCGGGCGTGCAGACCCAGCGGGTTGCGGATCACGACCCGCGCCGAGACCGTCTCGCCGCCCGCGTCCGAGGCCTCGGGGGTCGGGGCCGTCGGCGGGGCGACGGGCGGGGCGACGGGCGGGGCGACGGGCGGGGCGACGGGCGCGCCCGCCCCCTCGGCGGCGGCCAGCACCGCGTCCAGGTCGCCGCCCTGCTGCGCCGCGACCGCCGCGGCGACGGTGCCCTCGACGAACGGCGCGTCGGCGAGGCGCACCCGGTCCGCCAGGTCGGCGTCGAGCTCCAGCGCCGTCTCGACGGTCAGCACGGCGGAGCCCAGGTCCGCCAGGACGACGACGCCGTCGACGCGCGGCAGCGCGTGGCCCAGAGCGTCCTGCACGACCTCCAGCGACGTGCCCAGGCCGCCGTCGCCGTCCCCCGCCCCGCTCTCCAGGACGACGTCCGGCGCCATCTCGCGGGCCAGCTCGACCGCACCCTCGGCGAGCCGCGTCGAGTGGGAGACCAGCAGCAGCCCGACGCTCACTCCGCGACCGCCTCCGCCTCGCTCTCGCCCGCCGTGGAGTCGGGCGTGGAGTCGGGCGCGGAATCGGGCGTGGCGTCGAGCGCCGCGTCGAGCGCCGCGCGCAGCACCAGCGCCGTCGAGCGCGCGCCCGGGTCCTCGTGGCCGGCGCTCCGCTCCCCCAGGTAGGAGGCGCGCCCCTTGGTCGCGACGAGCGGGATCGTGCCGGTGGCCCCCGCGTCGGCCGCCTCCGCGGCGGCTCGGAGCACGTCGACAGGGTCCCGACCGGCGTCCGCGGCGGTGGTGGCCGCCTCGACCGCGGGGGCGAGGGCGTCGACCATCGTCTTCTCCCCGACCTGCGCCTTGCCGCGCGACGTCACGCCCTCGAGCGCGGCGTCGAGCAGCACCACGACGCCGGACCCGTCCACGCTGGGGCGGGCGGACCGCTTCGCCGCCCGCAGGAACGCCGTCCCGTACAGCGGCCCCGAGGCGCCGCCGACCTTCGACATCAGGGTCGTCGCGACGAGCATCAGCACGTCGCCCACCTCCGCGCGCTCCGGGGTGCCCGGCTCGTCCAGCTTCGCGACCACGGCCTGGAACCCGCGGTGCAGGTTCTCCCCGTGGTCGCCGTCCCCGATCTGCCGGTCGAGCTCCGTGAGCTCGTCCTTCGACCCCGCCACGACGTCGGCGGTGCGCCGCACCCAACGCTCCGCCCAAGCCACGTCGAGCCCCATGACCGCACGCCTCCTCGCCTCGGGGCGCCCCGCGGCGCCCGTCACCAGTGCAACGCCGCCGTACGCACCGGCGCGTCCCACAGCCCCCGCAGCTCGTCGTCCAGCCGCAGCAGCGTGATCGACGCGCCCTGCATCTCCAGCGACGTCACGTAGTTGCCCACGAGCGACCGGGAGACGGTGACACCGCGCTCCTCGAGCAGCCCGCGCGCTCGACCATAGACGACGTACAGCTCCGACAGCGGCGTGCCCCCCATCCCGTTGACGAACAGCAGCACGTCGTCGCCGCCGCCCAGCCGCAGGTCGTCGGCGACCGGGTCGAGCAGGCTGCGCGTGATCTCGGCGGCGCCGGCGAACGGGATGCGGTGGCGGCCGGGCTCGCCGTGGATGCCGATGCCGATCTCGACCTCGTCGTCGGGCAGGTCGAAGGACGGCTTCCCGACGTGCGGCACCGTGCAGGCCGTGAGCGCGACGCCCATGCTGCGCACGTTCGCCACGACGCGGCCGGCGATCTCGGTGACGGCGCCGAGGTCGTCGCCGCGGGCCGCGGCGGCGCCCGCGATCTTCTCCACGCAGACGGTGCCGGCGACGCCGCGGCGGCCCGCCGTGTACAGCGAGTCCTCGACGGCGACGTCGTCGTTGACGAGGATCGTCGCCACCTGCGACCCCTCCGCCTCGACGAGCTCCACGGCCGTCTCGAAGTTGAGCACGTCGCCCGTGTAGTTCTTCACGATCGCCACGACGCCGGCGCCCGAGTCCGCGCCCAGGATCGCCGGGACGATCTGGTCCGGCGTGGGCGAGGTGAACACCGCGCCCGGGACCGCCGCGTCGAGCATCCCGTCCCCGACGAACCCGGCGTGCAGCGGCTCGTGCCCCGAGCCTCCGCCGCTGACCAGCCCCACCTTGCCCGGGACGGGCCCGCCGGCCCGCGTCACGTACACGGGCTCGTCGTGCACCTCGACCAGGTCGGCGTGGGCGAGCCCGAATCCCGCGAGCGAGTCGGTCACCGCGTCCGCGGGGTCGTCGAGCAGCTTCTTCATGTCGTGCCTCCTCGCCTGGCACCGCCGTGCACCGTGGCGGCCTGTCCCCATCCAACACCCGGGCGGCACGCCACGCAGCACCCCCGGGGGGTGGCGGGCGGGTGATCGTGCGCGCGTCCCGGACGGGCGCGTCAGCCGCGGCCGAGCAGGATCCGGGCGTCCGCGACGGTGATGACCGAGCCGGTGACGAGCACGCCGCGGCCGGTGCCGACGCCCACCTGGTCGCCGCTCTCGGCGAGGTCGGCCGCCATCTGCAGCGCCTCGTCGAGGCGGGCGGCGGTGCGTACGCGGTCCTCGCCGAAGATCTCGTGGGCCACCTCGAGCAGGTCCTCGGGGTCGGCCGAGCGGGCCGACGAGTTCTTCGTGAGCACGAGCTCCGTGAGCGCCGGCTCGAGCGTCGCGAGCAGCCCTTCGACGTCCTTGTCCGCCATCACGGCGACGACGCCGACCAGGCGCGGCAGGTCGAACTCCTCGTCGAGCGCGTCGACGAGGGCCTGCGCCCCGTGCGGGTTGTGGGCCGCGTCCACCAGGACGGTCGGGCTCGAGCGCACCACCTCGAGGCGCCCGGGCACGACGACGTCGGCGAACGCCGTCTCGACCACGCCGCCGTCCAGGGCCCGGCCGCCGAGCAGCGCCTCGACCGCGGCGAGCGCGAGGAGCGCGTTGTGGGCCTGGTACGCGCCGTGCAGCGGCACCAGCACCTCGGTGTACAGGCCGGCGGGGGTACGCAGGTCGACGAGCTGCCCACCGACGGCCGGCCGACGGCCGGCGACCTCGAGCTCCACGCCCTCGCGCAGCAGGTGCGCCGACACCTCCGCCGCACGTTCGCGCAGGATCTCGTCGACGACGACCTCCTGCTCGGCGCTCACGACCGTGGCGCCCTCCTTGACGATGCCGGACTTCTCCGTGGCGATCTCCGCCAGCGTCGAGCCGAGCCAGCGCTCGTGGTCGATGCCCACCGGGGTGAGCACCGCGACCTCGCCGTCGACGACGTTGGTGGAGTCCCACCGGCCGCCCATGCCGACCTCGACGACCGCGACGTCGACCGGGGCGTCCGCGAAGGCCGCGACCGCCATGACGGTGAGCACCTCGAAGAAGCTCAGCCGCGGGCCGTCCGCCTCCTGCGACTCGCGGTCGACCACGCCGATGTAGGGCGCGACGTCCTCCCAGACCTCGACGAAGCGGGCGGCGCTCAGCGGCTCGCCGTCCACCTGGATGCGCTCGGTGACGCTCGTGAGGTGGGGCGACGTGAACAGGCCGGTGCGCAGGCCGTGCTCGCGCACGAGCCGCTCGGTCATGCGCGCCGTCGACGACTTGCCGTTGGTGCCGGTGAGGTGGATCGCGCGGAACGCGTGCTGCGGGTCGCCCAGCAGCTCGAGCACGCGCCGCACGCGGTCGAGCGTCGGGTCGATGTCGTGCTCCGGCGCCCGCGACATGATCTCCGCGTACACCTCGCGCAGCGACTCCTGCGCCACGGCGTCCTCCGCCGCCGCGCGGGCGGCCTGGCGCTCGGCGGCACGGGCCTTGCGCACGGCGGACGAGGGCTTGTTCTCAGCGTCGGGGGTCACCCCCGAAGGATAGGCGCTGCGCGCCCGCCGACGACGGCCGGTCAGCGCGGCGCGAGCACCACGACCGGGGTCTCCCCGGCGCGGTGCGCGGCGAACCGGTCGATCTCGCCCCAGCCCTGGTGGCGGCCGACGAGCGTCCAGAGCCGGTCGCGCTCCTCGCCCTGCGCCGCCGCCGCCCGGACCGGTCGCGGGCCGTCGACGGTGTCCACCTCGGCGTCCGGGTGCGCGCGCAGGTTGAGCCACCACGCGGGCGGCGGGTCGCCCCAGCCGTTCATCGCCAGGGTCACGTACCGGCCGTCGTCCTCGACGTAGCCGAGGATCACGGCACGCTCCTGGCCGCTGCGGCGCCCGACGACGCGCAGGCGCAGCATGCCGAACTTGCCGCCGGGGGTGGGCCGCCGCAGCGGCCACCGGCCGCCGCTGATCCGGTAGCCGGCGCGCTGGACCGCCCACGCCGAGCGGACGAACCATCGCGGCGGGACGAAGGGCGGGCGGGACTCGGGGGCCGGTGTCGCGTGCGTGCTGCCCATGGCGGACTCCTCGGCGAACTCCTCGCAGCGGGCCGGCGCGGCACGCCGGGGCACCAGGCTAGCCCCGGGGTGGGCGCCGCGCCGCTGTCGTCGGCCGGGGCTACGGTCGGGTCGTGGCCACCGCCTCCGACGCTCCCGAGCGTCCCGTCCGCCTCGCTCATCGCGTCGTCCCCGGCCCTCCGGGGTCGGACGCCGCGCCGCTGGTGCTGCTGCACGGCGGGGGCGGTGACGGCTCGACGTGGGACCCGTTCCTCGGCCCGCTCTCCCGCCGCGGCCCGGTCGTGGTGCCGGACCTGCGGGGCGCGGGGCGCAGCCCGCGGCGCGGCGTCGGGTCGGTGACCGAGCTGCGGGACGACGTGCTGCTGCTGCTCGACGACCTCGCCCTGGACCGCGCGGTGCTGGTCGGGCACTCGCTGGGCGCACTCGTCGGGCTGCTGGTCGCCCTCGAGCGGCCCGACCGCGTCGCGGCGCTGGTGCTCGAGGAGCCCCCGCCCCTGGAGCCCTTCCGCCTCCCCGCGCCGGCCAGGCGCCCGGACGACGCGTCGTTCTACGAGCGGGAGATCCGCCCCGCGGTGCTGGCGGCGCTCGCCGCCCCGGACCCCGCCTGGGTGGACGGTCTGGCCGCCGTCGCCGCGCCGACGCTGGTGATCGGAGGCGGCCCCGACAGCCACCTGCCGCAGGACGCGATGGCCCGCACGGCGGCCCGGCTGCCCGACGCCCGGTTCGTCACGCTGTCCGGCGGCCACCTGGTGCACCCGCACGCCCCCGACGCGTTCCTGCGCGAGGTCGAGGGGTTCCTCGACCTCGCGCAGGGCGGCTCGTGACGGCTGGTCCGCGGGTCAGCCGGCCGGCGTCTCCCGCTTGCTCACGCGCACGGCGCGCTCGCCGTCGCCCGCCGCCACGGCGAGGTCGAGGGCGAGGGTCTCGCGGGCGATGAGCTCCCGGTAGGTCTCCACCGCGGCGACGTGCTCGGCGGGCACGTCGAGCTCCAGGGCGATGCGGTCGCTCACCTCCAGGCCCGCGGCCTTGCGGGCGTCCTGCACGTCGCGGATAACGTCGCGGGCGTAGCCCTCGGCGCGCAGCGCGTCGTCGAGCGCGAGGTCCAGGACGACGAACCCGCCGCCCGGCAGCACGGACGCCGCGACGTGCTCGCCGGCCGCGTCGCCCACGACGGTGGTGAGCTCGTACTCCGCCTCGAGGAGGGGCTCGTCGCCGGCGTCGGTCGTGACGACGACGGTGCCGTCGTCGTCCCGGCGCCACGCGCCCGCCTTCGCCGCCTTGATGACGGACTGGACGCCGCGGCCCAGACGCGGGCCGGCGGCCCGGGCGTTGACGGCCAGTCGCTCGGTGATGCCGAACCGCTCGGACGCGTCGGCGTCCGCCTCGACGAGGTCGACCGCCTTGACGTTGAGCTCCGACGTCAGCAGGCCGACGTAGTCCGCGAGCGCCGCCGGGTCCGGCACGGCCACCGTGAGGCGGGCCAGCGGCTGGCGCACGCGCAGCTGGTGCGCCTTGCGCAGCGCGAGCGCGCTGGACACGACCGCGCGCACCTCGTCCATCGCCGCGACGAGCTCGTCGTCGCGCACGAGCGCGGCCTCGGGGACCTGGTGGACCGCGACGGCGTGGGCGCCGTCGGCGCCCTCGAACCGCTCGCCGACGTCCTGCGCGGTCGCCGGCCAGTCCGTGAGGTGCACGGACCGGCCGCCGGTGAGGCCGCGCCAGACCTCCTCGGTGAGCAGCGGCGCCAGCGGCGCCATGACGCGCGTCAGCGTCTCGAGCGCCGTGTACAGCGTGTCGAACGCGTCGGCGTCCTCGGCCCAGAACCGGTCGCGCTGGGTGCGCACGTACCAGTTGGTCAGGACGTCGAGGTGCTCGCGCACCGACTCGCAGGCGCCTCCGATGTCGTAGGCGTCGAGCTGTGCGGTGACCTTCGCGACCAGGTCGTGGGTGCGGGCCAGCAGGTAGCGGTCGAGGGCGGGCAGGCCGGGGACGCGCTCGGCCGTGACGGGCTGCGCCGTGTAGCCCGCGCCGTCCGCGGCGCTGTTCGCGTACAGGGTGAAGAAGTAGTAGGTGCTCCACAGCGGCAGCAGCACCTGGCGCACGGAGTCGCGGATGCCCTCCTCCGTGACGACGAGGTTGCCGCCGCGCAGGATCGGGCTGGCCATGAGGAACCAGCGCATCGCGTCGGAGCCGTCGCGGTCGAACACCTCGGAGACGTCCGGGTAGTTGCGCAGGGACTTGCTCATCTTGCGGCCGTCGGACCCGAGCACGATGCCGTGCGAGACGGCGGTGCGGAACGCGGGCCGGTCGAACAGCGCGGTGGCGAGCACGTGCAGCAGGTAGAACCAGCCGCGCGTCTGGCCGATGTACTCGACGATGAAGTCGCCCGGGTAGTGGTGCTCGAACCAGTCGGCGTTCTCGAACGGGTAGTGCACCTGGGCGTACGGCATGGAGCCGGAGTCCATCCACACGTCCATGACGTCCTCGACGCGGCGCATCGTGGACTTCCCGGTCGGGTCGTCGGGGTTCGGGCGGGTGAGCTCGTCGACGAACGGGCGGTGCAGGTCCGGCTCTCCGTCAGGGCCCAGCGGCAGGCGGCCGAAGTCGCGCTCGATCTCCGCCAGCGAACCGTAGACGTCGATGCGCGGGTGCGCCGGGTCGTCGCTCTTCCACACCGGCACCGGGGATCCCCAGAACCGGTTGCGGCTCAGCGACCAGTCGCGGGCGTTCGCGAGCCACTTGCCGAACTGGCCGTCCTTGATGTGCTCGGGGGTCCAGGCGATCTCCTGGTTGAGCTCGACCATGCGGTCCTTGAACTTCGTCACCTCGACGAACCACGAGGACACGCCCATGTAGATCAGCGGCTGCCGGCAGCGCCAGCAGTGCGGGTAGGAGTGCGCGTACGACTCGCGGCGCAGCAGCACCGTGCCGGCGGTGACCGACCCGGCGTCGGCCTCCCCGCGGGTGCGCGCCTTGAGGTGGTCGATGATCGGCAGGTTCGCGTCGAAGACCTGCAGCCCGGCGTACTCGTCCACGGGGTGGATGAACTTGCCGTCCGCGCCCACCGGCATGACGGACGCGACGCCCTCGCGGTCGCACACGACCTTGTCGTCCTCGCCGAACGCGCCGGCGCTGTGCACCAGACCGGTGCCGTCCGTCGTCGTGACGAAGTCGGCCTCCACCACCCGGTGCGCGCGCTCGCGCCCCTCGTAGTACGAGAACGGCGGGGTGTAGGAGGTCTGGAGCAGGTCGCGGCCGGAGAGGCGACCGACGACGCGCGGCGCGTCCTCGTCCGGGTCGGTGAGCTCGCGGGCGTACGCGTCCACGCGCGCCGCGGCGAGCACGTAGCGCTGCGGCGCGCCCGTGAACGACGACTCCACGACGACGTACTCGATGTCCTCGCCGACCATGACGAGCAGGTTGGACGGGAGCGTCCACGGCGTCGTGGTCCAGATGAGGAGCTTGTCGCCGGGGCGCACGACGTCCTGGCCCGCGGGCACGGCGGTGACGTCGAAGCCGACGGTCACGGCCGGGTCCTGCCGGGTCTGGTAGACGTCGTCGTCCATGCGCAGCTCGTGGTTGCTCAGCGGCGTCTGGTCGTTCCAGCAGTACGGCAGCACGCGGTAGCCCTCGTACACGAGGCCCGCGTCGTAGAGCTTCTTGAAGCCCCAGAGCACCGACTCCATGTAGGTGACGTTGAGCGTCTTGTAGTCGTGGTCGAAGTCGACCCAGCGCGCCTGGCGGGTGACGTAGTCGCGCCACTCGGACGTGTACTTCAGCACCGACGAGCGACAGGCGGCGTTGAACTTCTCGATGCCGAGCTCGAGGATCTCGTCCTTGGTCTTGATGCCGAGCTGGCTCATCGCCTCGAGCTCGGCGGGCAGGCCGTGCGTGTCCCACCCGAACCGGCGCTCCACGTGCTTGCCGCGCATCGTCTGGTAGCGCGGGACGACGTCCTTCGCGTAGCCGGTGAGCAGGTGGCCGTAGTGCGGCAGGCCGTTGGCGAACGGCGGGCCGTCGTAGAACACGAACTCGTTGCTGCCGTTCTCCCCCGCCGGGTTCTTCGCGACGGACGCGCGGAACGTGTCGTCGGCGGCCCAGAAGTCCAGGACCTCGCGCTCGATCGCCGGCAGGTCCGGGGACGCGGGGACCCCGGCGATGCCGAAGGCGGCGCCCTGGTGGGGCTGGTCGGACGAGCGGTGCTGCGGATAGGCCATGGGTGGGCTCCTGTGCGGACGAGCTGGCGGTCGGTGGTACGACGTCGGTGCTGCTGTGCTGGTGCTGTGCAAGGACGACGCCCCCGCCCCGAAGGGCGCGGGTCCCGCGGTACCACCTCGCTTGCGGACGCCGCTCGCGCTGACCTCCGCCGCTCGTTCACGGCTGTGACGGGCCTACCCGTCCGGTTCTACTGAGAGCGCGGGTGCGCTCGGTTCTTCCGGAGGCTCACCGGTGATGGCCGGGTCGACGCCTGTGCGTCCATGGTAGCCAGCCGCGCAAGTGCGGTCGTCGAGGGGCGGCTTCGGCAGCAGGAGGAAAAACCCGGGCGGCATCGCGGACGTTCTCGCCAGGATGGCGGGTATGGACGAGGTCGAGGTCGTCGTGGCCCACAGCCAGCGCGCGACGCTGCGCGTGGGCGACATGTTCCTGAAGGTCGACGGCGACCCGGGGCACGCCGAGCGAGAGGCGCGGGCGATGGCACTGGCTCCGGTCCCGACCCCGGCGATCCTCTGGTGCGAGCCGCCCGTGCTCGCCATCGCCGCCGTGCCCGGACAGGCGCTCGGCGTCCTCGGCGAACCGTCACCGGCGTCGTCGGCGGCCTGGGCCGCGGCCGGCGCCGCCGCCCGGACGCTGCACGACGCACCGCTGCCGCCGTGGCCGGGACGCCCGCTCGACGACATCAGGGCCGAGCTCGACGCCGAATGCGCCTGGCTGCTCGATCACAATGTCCTGCCCCCCGAGGTGATCCGCCACAACCGCGAGATCGCCGAGGCCGCCCTGCGGCCCTGGTCCCCGGTGTTCGTCCACGGCGACCTCCAGCTCACCCACGTGTTCGTCGACGGCGACGAGCTCACCGGCATCATCGACTGGTCCGAGGCCGCGCCCGGCGACGCGATGTTCGACCTCGCCATCCTGACGCTCGGGCACGAGGAGCGCCTGGACGACGTGCTGGCCGGCTACGGCCCCGGCGCGGACCGGGCCGTGATCCGCGCCTGGTGGTCGCTGCGGAGCCTGACGGCGTCGCGCTGGCTGATCGAGCACGGCTTCGACCCGGACGCGCCGGGAGCCGAGCTCGACGTGCTCAGAGCCCGGATGCGGGAGACCTAGGCACGGGCCTGCGAGCCCGCCACCTCACGCGCGGGCGTCCGCCGCCATCGCCTCGAGCGCGGCGAACGGCGCCGGGGCCGCGAAGCGCCCGCGCAGCGACGGCTCGTACGCCGTGAGCGGCCGCGCCTGGAAGAACCTCGCCAGCGCGGGGTCGTCCGGCTCGACGCCCAGCTCCGGAGCGGGCACGAACCCGAAGCGGGAGTAGTACGCCGGGTCGCCGACGAGCACGACGAGCGGCTCCCCCAGCGCGTCGGCGGCGCCCAGCACCGTGTGCACCAGCGCGGAGCCGACGCCGCGGGCCTGGTGGTCCGGGTGCACGCTCAGCGGGCCGAGCACGAGGGCAGGGTCGTCGCCCACGCGCGCCCGCGTGCACACGACGTGCCCGACGACGTCGTCCCCCGCGCCGGCGACGAACGCGAGCTCGGGGATCCAGCACTCGTCCGCGCGCAGGAGGCCGACGAGCGTCGCCTCGCCGGGTGCGCCGTCCGGCTCCACGGGCGGCGCCGAGTACGGCGCGCCCGCGAAGGCGGCGGCGGTGACGGCGCGGACGGCGGCGGCGTCGGTCGGGAGCTCGCGGCGGATCAGCATGGGCCGATGGTGGCATCGGCCCGCCGTCGTCGTCTCCGGTATTCCCGGTCCCGCCGCGGCGGACGCCGCGGTCTACAGTCCCTCGCATGCGCCGCGGACCGATCGTCGCCCTCGCCGGGATCTCCGGGCTCGCCGCCGTGCTGGCCTGGAGCGAGTGGCTGAACCGGCGCTGGTCGCGCACCCTCGTGGCCGACGCCGCGGGGCCGACGCAGGCCGTCGTCGTCCTGGGGTTCCGCAATCCCGGCCCGGCGGCGAACGTCGTCAACCGCTGGCGGGTGCGCGCGGGGCTGCGGTCGATCGACCCGGCGGCACGCGCGCGGCTCGTGCTCAGCGGGGGCACGACGACGTCCCGCCGCTCCGAGGCGAGGGTGCTGGCCGACCGCGCCGTCGGCGTCCTGGGCTATGACGGCCCTCTGGTGCTGGAGGAGGAGAGCCGGACCACCTGGGAGAACGTCGCGCGCGTCCTCCCGCTGGTCGAGGACGCCGACCGGATCACGTTCGTCTCGCAGCCGGCGCACGCGCTCAAGGCCCGGGTCTACGTGGCCCGTCAGCGGCCGGACCTCATGGGCCGGCTGACCCGCGCGGCCGACCACCGCTGGGGCGAGTGGCTGCCGCTCAAGCCGGCCCTCGCCGCCTACGGCCTGTGGACGCTGCGGGGCGTCCGGCGCGACCTGCGCGGGCGGTGACACCGCGCCGCACGGCTCGTATCGTGACGTCGTGACCGTCACCCAGGCGCTGCTCGCCTTCGCGCTCGTCGCGGGCCTCCTCACCCTCGTCCCCGGACTCGACACCGCGCTGGTGCTGCGCAGCACCGTGACCCGCTCGCGCTCGCACGGGTTCGCGGCGCTCGGCGGCATCCAGGTCGGCACCCTCGTGTGGGGCGCCGCCGCCGCGGGCGGCGCGGCGGCGCTGCTCGCCGCCAGCCAGACGGCGTACCGCGTGCTCACCCTGGCGGGCGCGGCATACATGGTCTGGATGGGGGCGTCGATGCTCTGGCGGTCCTTCCGGTCCCCCCGCGACGCAGCCGGCGAGGTCGACGTGCCGCTGCCGACAGGCGGCCGCTGGCGCGACTTCGGGCTGGGGCTCAGCACCAACCTCATGAACCCGAAGGTCGGCGTCTTCTACGTCGCCGCGATCCCCCAGTTCGTGCCCGACGGCGTCAACCCGCTGCTCATGGGCCTGCTGCTCGCCCTGGTGCACTGCGTGCTCGGGACCGTCTGGCTGTCGCTCGTCGTCCTCGGGGCGGGCTGGTTCGGGCCCCGGCTGCGCCGGTCGGGCGCCGTGCGCTGGGTGGACCGCGTCACCGGCGGGGTGCTGGTCCTGTTCGGCGCCCGGCTGGCGGCCACCGCGCGCGTCTGACGCCGCCCCGGGCCGGTCCGCGCCCGATCAGGTGATCGTCAGCTCGATCGTGTGCCAGCCGGTGGCGCCGTCCGGCGCGGGTGGTGCCTCCGCCTCGACCTGGACGGTGCCGTCCGCGTCCGTCGCGCGTACCGCCACGAGGTGGTCGCCGGGGGGCGCGTCCCAGTCCAGGCGCCACTGGCGCCACGTGTCCGGGCCGACGGTCTCGGCGAGCTCGGCCGCGACCCAGTCGCCGTCGTCCACCCGCACCTCGACGCCGGAGATCCCGGTGTGCTGGGCCCAGGCGACGCCCGCGAGCGTCACGGTGCCGGCGGGCAGGTCGTCGCCCGGGCGCGGGACGTCGATGCGCGACGACAGCTTGATCGGACCCAGCGCAGACCAGCCGCGCGGCGTCCAGTAGCCCTGCTCGTCGGCGAACCGGGTGACCTTGAGCTCGGTGACCCACTTGGTGGCCGACACGTACCCGTACAGGCCGGGCACCACGAGGCGCGCGGGGAAGCCGTGCTCGGTGGGCAGGGGCTCGCCGTTCATGCCGACCGCCACGAGGCAGGCGCGGTCGGGCTCCTGCAGCACCTCCAGCGGCGTGCCCGCCGTGAAGCCGTCGGTGCTGCGCGAGAGCACCATGTCCGCGCCGGCCTGCGGCTTCGCCCGGGCCAGCAGCTCCCGCACGGGGTAGCCGAGCCACAGCGCGTTGCCGATGAGGCTCCCGCCCACCTCGTTGGAGACGCACGCCAGCGTGACGTGATGCTCCTCGAGCGGCAGCGCGAGCAGGTCGTCCCACGTGATCGTGAACGGCTCGTCCACGAGGCCGGTCACGGTGAGCGACCAGTCGTCGGGGTCCACCTGCGGCACGACCAGGGCCGTGTCGATGCGGTAGAACTCCGGGTTCGGCGTGACGTACGGAGCGGCACCCTCGACGCCGAGGTCGGCGCCCGCGGGCACCGGCGGCGCCGACGTCGCGGGCCGGGGTAGCCGGATCGCCTCCCGCGCGGCCGTCACCGCGCGACCGCCGGCGGAGACCACGCGCGAGACGCCGAGCACGACCACGGCGCCCGCCGCCGTGACGCCGGTCCACTGCAGGAAGCGGCGCCGGTCGATCGCGGACCGCCAGTCGGCCCCGGGCCGCTCGTCCTCGGCGAACCACGTCTCGACCCGCCGCAGCAGGGCGCTGAGCAGGGCGATCGCGGCCACCACCCCGAGCAGGCTCGGCAGCGCCCAGGCGATGTTCGCCCCCGGACGTCCGGCGGCCACGACGGCCGCCACCGCGCCCACGGCGCCCAGCAGGACGGCGCCCCACGGCGGACGACGCCGCTCCAGGAACCCGACGAGCGCCGCCCCGGCGAGGGAGACGGCGCCCATCGTCGCGAGCAGCACGGCCTTGTCTGCCGTGCCGAACCACGACACCGCCAGGTCCTTCAGCCAGCCGGGGACGCCGTCCACCACCGCCCCGCCGACCGCCACGACCGGGCTCGACGACGGGTCGACGAACGCCGCGACCAGCTCCGCGACCGCCAGGCCCGCCGCCGTCGCGACCACGCCCGCGAGCGCCGCCCACCAGCCGTCGCGCCGCTTCGGCTCGGGCGGGACCCACGACTCGGCGTCCCAGCCCCCGGCGTCTCCCGGTGAGCTGCTCATGACCTCAGCGTCCCACCACGGGGCTGGCGGGGGCACCGGGGTCCGGCCAGCCGGCGAGGTGCCCGAGCCACGCGAGGGCGAGCCACGACCCCTCGAGGTCCAGCTCCGTCCCCGGACCCGTGACGCGCGCGGAGCAGAGTGCGTCCAGCGTCCACGGTCCCTGCTCCGCCGGCGCGAGCGTCAGCGACCGGAGCGTCAGCGTCGTGCGGTCCAGCTCGACGTCGGCGGGCGCCGCACCGGACGTCGCCGGCAGCGCGGCCCAGGTCCGCCGGCGCGAGGTCCACAGGGTCGGGCGCGCGCCGTCGACCTCGGCGAGCCCGTCCGCGGTGCCGCCGACGACGGCGCAGGGCAGCTCGGCGACGGGCTCGGCGGGGTCGCGCGGCACCCGCGGCGGCTCGTCCCCGAGGCTCGCCACGTCGCCCGTCGGCGCGTTCCCGTTCGCGATCGACAGCGCGAGGTCCACGGCGGCGCGCACGAGGCCCGACGCCGCGCCCGCGCTCTCGCGCACCCCGCGCCGCTGCCGGCGCGGGCGTCGCCACGAGATCACGTCCTGGACCCGGGGACTCGTCATGGCGTCGACCGTAGCGCCACCACGGTCGACGT
Organism: Isoptericola sp. NPDC056578; assembly: GCF_042793275.1. Taxonomy (NCBI): domain Bacteria; kingdom Bacillati; phylum Actinomycetota; class Actinomycetes; order Micrococcales; family Promicromonosporaceae; genus Isoptericola; species Isoptericola sp. NPDC056578. The sequence goes on along the minus strand of NZ_JBHTVC010000015.1, from coordinate 45,124 downwards.
CACGCCCCGGCGACCGCCGGGTCCTGCCGGGGCACGTGCGCGAAGACCGACTGCCCCAGCCAGCGGGGCACCTGGCGCCGTGCCACCTCGGGGCCCACGAGGTCCACCTCGCGCGAGCGCAGCGCGTTCGCCCAGGTCACGTCACCCCGCCACAGGCGGGTGAGGGCCCGCAGCGGCGTCGTCACGACCACCGCCGCTGCGTAGCCGGGGTCGTAGTCGCACACCTCGACCTGCCCGTCCCGCACGACGATCCACCACCGGGACACCCGGGGGGCCACGTCGGTGAGCACGATCCCGAGGACGGTCCGCTCCCGGGGCCAGGCGGCGACGTCGATCGTGCGGCGCATGTCCCACAGCAGCAGGTGCGGGTCGAGGTCCTCCTCACCGAGTCCGCCGACCCACCGCGTGCCCCAGGCGCCGAGCGCCTCGACCACCGGCCGCAGCTCCTCGCCGGCGGGCGTGAGCACGTAGCGGACGTGGCCCTCGTCACCGGCGCGTCGCACGACGCCCGCACGTTCCAGGGTCCGCAGCCGCTTCGACAGCAGCGTGGGCGACATCTTCGGGTTGCCGCGCCGCAGCTCGTTGAACCGCGAGCTGCCGAGCAGCAGCTCGCGCACGACGAGCAGCGTCCACCGCTCGTCGAGCACCTCCATCGCCTTGGCGACGGGGCAGAACTGCCCGTAGCCCGCCATCCCCCCAGTGAACGCCCGCGACGCGCGGCGGGCCAGTACAGATCCAGGACTTCGCCCGGTCCAGATCCGGCACTGGATCGCGGCCGGCGCCGGGCGCACCGTGAAGGGGTCGGCACGGTCCCGTGCCGGTCACCGTGGAGCGAAGGAGCCCCTCATGAGCGTCACCGATCCCCGGACCGTCCCCGCCGAGCTGCTCGAGACGGTCCGCACCAAGCACCGCGCCGTCTGGGAGTCGGGCGACTATCCAGCCGTCGCGGACCAGGTCATCCCCTCGTTGGGGGCCGTCCTCGTGGGGGCGTGCGACGTCGGCCCGGGCGACCGGGTGCTCGACGTCGGCGCCGGCTCGGGCAACGCGTCGATCCCGGCCGCGCTGGCGGGGGCCGACGTCGTCGCCTCCGACCTGTCCCCCGAGCTCCTCGAGGCGGGCCGACGACGCGCCGAGGCCACGGGCGCCACCCTGCGCTGGGAGCCGGCCGACGCGCACGCGCTCCCGTTCGACGACGGCGCGTTCGACGTCACCCTGTCGTGCGTGGGCGTGATGTTCGCGCCGTTCCACCAGCTCGCGGCCACCGAGCTCGCACGGGTGACCCGCCCCGGCGGCACGATCGGGAACGTCGCGTGGACGCCGGACGGGTTCATCGGCCAGATGTTCGCGACCCTCAAGCCCTACGCGCCCCCGCCGCCGCCCGGGGCCCTCCCGCCGCCGCTGTGGGGCACCGAGGAGCACGTGCTCGCGCTCTTCGGCGACCGCGTCACCGACGTCCGGGCCGAGGTGCACGGGCTCGTCGTCGACCGCTTCTCCGACGGCGCCGCGTTCCGCGACTTCTTCAAGGCCACCTACGGGCCGACCATCGCGACGTACCGGCACCTCGGGGACGACGACGCCCGGGCGGCCGAGCTCGACGACGCGCTGGCCGCGCTCGGCGACCGGCACCTGCGGGACGACGGCACGATGGTCTGGGACTACCTGCTGGTGCGCGTGACCCGGGCGTGAGCCCGCGCCCTCACCCCGCGGCGATGAGGCGGTGACGGACCCGGTCGAGCTCCGGGTCCGTCACGCCGTGCGCGCGCAGGTAGTCCGCCGGGTCCACGCCGTCGAGGAAGTCCCCGAGCGCCGCGGCGACGGTGTCGCACCAGGCCGCCAGCACGTCGGGCGCGCGGTGCGGCTCGCTCCATCCCGGCTCGGTGACGGCCCGGTCGTTGTTCGCGCGCACGGCCCGCAGGTAGTCGTCGACGACGACCGGGCGGGGGACGCCGACGAGGGTCAGCAGCAGGGCGGTGACCATGCCGGTCCGGTCGCGCCCGCCCGCACAGTGGTAGACGACGGCGCCGTCGGGCGCGTCGGCGATCGTGCGGAACACGTCGGTGACGAGCCCGGGCCAGCGCTCGAGCACGGTCGCGTAGTAGCGCGGGGTGTCGAGGTGCGGCGCCCAGGCGCGCATGAACTCCTCGTCGTCCGGGTCCTCGACGGGGCGGTGGTGACGCGTCACGGTCGGCGGCAGCTCCAGCGGCTCGATCTCGGCCGCGTTGCGCAGGTCGACGACGGTGCGCACGCCCGCGGCGGCCATCGCCGCGAGGCCCTCGGGGCCGGCGTCGTCGAGCCGCGACGTCCGGTAGAGGCTCCCGGTCCGGGTGCGCCCGCCGTCGGCGGTGGGCAGCCCGCCCAGGTCGCGGGCGTTCGGCAGCGCGCCCCAGTGCACCGCGCGGGCGTCGGGGCCGGTCGAGGCGGGGCCGCCCCCGCGGGCGAGGTGTCGGTCGGGATGCTCACGGGCGTCAGGCAACCACACGTCGTCGGCTGGGCGTACTAGGCTCGACGCCGGATCACGGGCACGACTCTGGCCCGTCGGCGCGACCCGGGCTGTGGGCCGCGGTTCCACCGGCGCGAGATGGCGCGCCGTCGGACGACACCACCGACGACGACCCCTGGAGCTTCCGCGTGCCCCGACTCCCCCGTACCGCCGTGCCCGGCGTTGCCCTGCTCGCCCTGTCCCTCGCCGCCCTCACCGGCTGCGGCCAGGACCCTGCCGACGCCGCGCCCTCGGCCGCCCCGACGGACGGGTCCGCCGGGGGGACCACCTACCCGCTGACGCTCGACAACTGCGGTGTCGAGACGACGGTCGACGGCGCACCGCAGCGCGTGGTGACGATCAAGTCGAGCACCACGGAGATGCTGCTCGCCCTCGGGCTCGGCGACCGCATCGTCGGGTCGGCGTTCCTCGACGGCCCCGTGCCGGACTCGCTGGCCGACGCCGCCGCCGACGTGCCCGCCGTCGCCGAGCCGATGGCGGAGCAGGTGCCCGGCGCGGAGGCCGTGCTCGGCCTGGAGCCCGACCTCGTCTACGCCGGCTGGGAGTCCAACCTCACCGCCGACGGCGCGGGCGACCGTGCCACGCTGGCGAAGCTCGGCGTGGCGACCTACGTCTCCCCCGCCGCCTGCAAGGCGCCGGAGTACATGCCGGACCCGCTGACCTTCGACGACGTCTTCGCCGAGATCGACGAGGTGGGCGAGGTCTTCGACGCCTCCGACGCCGCCGACGACCTCGTCGCGACGCAGCAGGACGCGCTCGCGTCCGTCGCCCCCGACGACCGCGGCCTCACCGCGCTCTGGTACTCCTCGGGCGACGACATCCCCTACGTCGGGGCGGGCATCGGCGCGCCGCAGATGATCATGGACGCCGTCGGCCTGGAGAACGTCGCGGGCGACGTGGACGACACCTGGACGTCGTTCTCCTGGGAGCAGGCGATCGAGGCGGACCCGGACGTCGTCGTGCTCGTCGACGCGACGTGGAACAGCGCGGAGCAGAAGATCGAGCGGCTCGAGTCGAACCCCGCCACCGCCCGGATGACGGCCGTGCGCGAGGGGCGCTACCTCATCGTGCCGTTCCCCGCGTCCGAGGCCGGCGTGCGCAACGTCGACGCCGTCGTCGACCTCGCCGACCAGCTGGCGGGCCTCGACCTGTGACGACCGTCGCCGAGCCGGTCCGCACCCCGCCGTCGACGTCGTCGACGGCGCGGCGGGGCGCGGCCTGGTGGCTGCCCGCGTCGGTGGTCGTGCTCGTCGCGACCGTCCTCGTGACCGTGACGGTCGGCCCGGCCGACCTGTCCGTCGCGGACGTGTGGCGTTCGATCGCGACGCACGTCGGCCTCGGCGGCGCGCTGGGCCTCGAGCCGCTCGACGCGCTGCCGGACGGCATGGTCTGGGAGCTGCGGCTGCCCCGCGTGCTCACCGCCGCGGCGGTGGGGGCGGGTCTCGCGGTGTGCGGCGTCGTCATGCAGTCCCTCACGCGCAACCCGCTCGCGGACCCCTACCTGCTGGGGCTGTCGTCCGGGGCGTCGCTGGGAGCGGTGCTCGTGCTGGTCGCCGGGCTGACGGTGCTGCTGCCGGTCGCCGCGTTCGGCGGCGCGGTCGCGGCGCTCGCCGCCGCCCTCGGGCTGGCCGGCGCGATCGGCACGATCACGCCGACCCGCACCGTGCTGGCCGGGCTGGCGGTGAGTCAGCTCGCCGCGGCCGCGACGAGCTTCGTCATCTTCTGGTCCGCCACCGGCGACTCGTACCGCGAGATCCTGTCGTGGCTCATGGGGTCGGTCGCGGGCGCGACCTGGACCTCGGTCGCGATCACCGGCGTGGCCGTGCTGGTGCTGGGCACCCTGCTCGCCTCGACCGGCTCGATCCTCGACGCGTTCACCTTCGGCGACACCGCGGCCGCCACGCTCGGCGTGCCCGTCGCGCGGGTGCGGTGGCTGCTGCTGGTGGGCGTCGCGCTGCTCACGGGCGCCCTGGTGTCCCAGAGCGGGTCGATCGGGTTCGTCGGCCTGATCCTGCCGCACGCCGTACGGCTGCTCACCGGTGCGCGGCACCGGCTGCTCCTGCCGCTGTCCGCGCTGTGCGGGGCGTCGTTCCTCGTCTGGGCCGACACGCTCGCCCGCACGGTCTTCGCCCCCCGCGAGGTGCCCGTGGGCATCGTCACCGCCGCGATCGGCGCGCCCGTGTTCGCCCTGCTGCTGTGGCGCGGCCGGAGGATCGCATGACCACCGAGACCCGCTCCCAGGCTCGCACCGAGACCCGCACCGGCACCCCCGCCCGGGACGCCGCGGCTCCGGCCGCCGACGGCCTGGACGCCGCCCGGGTCTCGTGGTCGACGGGCGGCCGCCTGATCCTCGACGGCGTGGACGTCACCGCCACCGCGGGCGCGGTGACCGGGCTGCTCGGCCCGAACGGCTCGGGCAAGTCCACGCTGCTGCGCGTGCTCGCCGGGGTGCAGGCGCCGACGGACGACGCACGCTCGGGCGGCGCACGCGTCGTCTTCGGTGGCGCCGACCTCCTCGCCCTGCCGCGGCGTCGTCGCGCACGGACGCTCGCGTTCGTCGAGCAGGAGGCGTCCACCGACCTGCCGGTGACGGTGCTCGACGCCGTCCTGCTCGGCCGCATCCCCCACCGCTCCCTGCTGGCCGGTGACTCCGCGGACGACCGCGCCGCCGCCCGGCGCGCCCTCGACGACGTCGGGGCGGCGCACCTTGCCGACCGCGAGGTCACGACCCTCTCCGGCGGCGAGCGCCAGCGCGTGCACATGGCGCGCGCCCTGGCGCAGGAGCCCGCGCTCGTCCTGCTGGACGAGCCGACCAACCACCTCGACATCGCCGCCCAGCTCGACGCGCTACGCATCCTGCGCGACCTCGCCGACCGGGGCGTCACCGTGCTCGCCGCCCTGCACGACCTCCAGCTCGCCGCCCAGCACTGCGACCACGTGGTGCTGCTGTCCGGAGGCCGCGTCGTCGTCGCCGGCGACGTGCGCGACGTCCTCGTGCCCGACGTCCTCGACCCCGTCTACGGCGTGCGCACCGAGGTGCTCACCCACCCGCGCACCGGTCGCCCGGTGCTGACGTTCGAGCCGGCCGACTGATCCGCTGCATCAGGCCCGCGGACGCCGCCCCAGCTCGATGGCCGGGCAGCGGTCCATCACCATGTCGAGTCCGGCGGCGCGGACGCGGGCCGCGGCGGCCTCGTCGACGACGTCGAGCTGGAACCACACCGCCTTGGCGCCGATCGCGATCGCCTCGTCGGCGACGGCCCCGGCCAGCTCGGAGCGGACGAAGACGTCCACGACGTCGACCGGGAACGGGATGTCCGCCAGGCTCGCGTAACCCTGCTCGCCGTGCACGGTCTCGGCGCGCGGGTGCACGGGCACGATCCGCTTGCCCGCGCGCTGCAGCACCCCCGCGACGCCGTACGCGGCCCGCTCCGTGTTCGTGGACAGCCCGACGACGGCCCAGGTGGTGGTCTCGTCGAGGACGCGGTCGATGGTCGCGTCGACGTCGGTGGTGGTCTCGCTGACCTCTGAGCTGCTCATGCCTCGTGCAACCGGCACCTCGATCGGCCTGTTCCAGTCGCGCGGGTCCCTGATCCTCATGCGTGCCCCCTCGTCGTCCGTTCCGTCCGAGCCCTCGTCCGAGCCGTCATGCGACCGCCAGCGCCACGCCCGCGAGCGCGCACGACGCGGCGCAGGCGACGGTCCGCACGTGGTTGAGCCGGCTCCAGGGCCGGTCGAACGCGGCCCACCCGGCGGCGTCCCGGTGCGCCATGACGTGGTTGTTCAGCGGCACGTTGCCCACCGCCGTCACCCCGAGCATGCCCACGACCACCAGCACGGCGCTCGCCACGACCAGCCACGCGCCGTCATACCCGCCGACGAGACCGACCACCGCCGAGCCCGCGGGCACGACCACGGCCGCGCCGAACAGGGTCATGAACGGTGGCCGGACGGCGTCCTCGTTGATCGCCGCGATCGCGGCGGCCGCCGCCGCGGGGTCGAGCCTGCGCAGCCCCGGCATGACGAAGGTCGAGAACGCCGCGAACACCCCGCCCGCCAGACCGGTGGTCAGCACGGTCAGCACGAGGAGCACGCCCCAGAGGTCCATGGGCCCATCCAACCAGCGGGACGGCCCCGGCCGCAGCAGGATGGACCGCATGCCCGTGCCTCCGGCCGTCTCCAAGGCCACCAAGCGTTTCAACCCGTACGCCCTCAAGGTGAGCTCGCGCGTGCCGCCGTGGGTCACGCTGCACCACACCGGCCGCAAGAGCGGCCGCGAGTACCGCACCCCCGTGGTGGCGTTCGCCGCCCGGGCGCCGATCGACACGCGGGTCGCCCGGCCCGGCGACCCGGTCGAGATCGGGGAGTACCGCGACATCCTCGTGCTGACACCGCTGCCCTGGGGCCCGGACGTGGACTGGTGCCGCAACGTGCGCGCCGCGGGCTCGTACCGGCTCACCCGCAAGGGGGTCGACTACCGCGCGGACCAGCTCCGCGTCGTGGACGCCGACGACGCCCGCGGGATGCTCGGCGGGTTCGTCGGCGCGGCGTCGGGGCTGATCGGCATCGAGTCGTTCCTCGTCGGGCGGCTGCACCGCTGGCCGGTCGACGAGCCAGGGCAGGGCTGAGGACCCGACGGCGTCGGCGGCGCGGGGCAGCTCCCCGGACACGAGGCCGGCGCCCGACGGTCCGTCCGCGCGCGCCCCGAGCAGAACACCGCGCGGCACTCGGCCGGTGGCGCGTCAGGCGTCCACGCCGTCGAGCAGCCCCGTCAGGATCCGGGGCAGCAGACGCCCCAGCAGGTCCTGGTCGCCCGTCGCGGGGGCCGACGTCGCGATCGCCCGCGCGAGGTGCGGATGCTCCCCGGCGACGACGACCGCGCGGAGGTACTCCTCCTGCGCCGACCGCCACTCCTCGGTCGAGCGGTCCGCGGCGAGCTCGGTCGCGGCGAGCGTCGCCACGAGCCCGATCGTCAGGCCCACGGCCTCGAGCTTGACCTGGCCGGGCGCGTCGACCGGGTCCAGCGCGGCGAGCGCCCGCTCGAGGAGGACGACGCCGTGGGGCGTCATCGGCGGCTGCGCCTGCAGGACGTCGACCGTCCACGGGTGACTCCGGCAGAGGGAGTCCAGCGCGCGGGCGAGCGCGAGGACGTCGGCCTGCCAACCACCGGTGAGGGAGGGGTACCGGACGTCGGCGAGCACCGCGTCGAGCATGAGCTGGATCAGCTCGTCGCGGCTGTCGACGTACCGGTACAGCGCGGTGGCGCCGGCTCCGATCGCGGCCGCCACCTTGCGCATCGACACGGCTCCGAGGCCCCCGGCGTCGGCCAGTCGGACCGCGGCGGCCGCGATGCCGGCGCGGTCGTGCCCGGGTGCCGGTCCGCGGCCCGCCCGTTCGGTCCGCAGCCAGATGCTGCGGCGCCGCTCGCTCTCTGTGTACATCGCTCGCAGTCTAGTAGCCTGGAGTACAGCGAACACTGTTCACAGAGAGCCCGAGGCGCCCGATGACCCCGCCGACCCGCTTTGCCACCCATGACGACGTCACCATCGCGTACGAGACGTTCGGCGACCCGGCCTCCGGCGAGCCGCTCCTGCTGATCATGGGGCTGGACTTCCAGATGGTGTGGTGGCCCGACGCCCTCTGCGAGCTGCTGGTCGACGCAGGGTTCGCCGTCGTGCGATTCGACAACCGCGACACCGGGCTCTCCACGCACTTCACGTCGCCGGCACGACAGAACCCCTGGCGGGCGATGCTCGGCGGGACGGCCCCGGCGTACACCGGCACGGACATGCTCGACGATGTCGAGACCGTGCTGGACGCCGTCGGATGGACGTCGGCGCACCTGCTGGGCATCTCGCTCGGCGCCGGCGTCGCGCAGGCGGCCGCGCTCCGACGTCCGACCCGGGTCCGCAGCCTGACCAGCTGCTGCGGCCTGCCGTGCACCGCCCCCGCGTGGCGCAGGTTGGCGTACGTGCGGTTCGGCATCTTCCGCGAGCTGGCGAGGCTCGGCGAGCCGACCACGTCCGCAGAGGCCGTCGACGTCCTGGTGGCGATCTGGCGGGCCCTCTCCGACCCGGCGCCGATCGACGAGGAGTGGGCCCGCCAGGCCGCGACCGTGAGCCACGACCGCGCGCCCCGGGACCCGCGCACCACCCAGCGGCAGCTCGCCGCGTGGTCCCGGGAGCGCCTGCCCGCGCTCTCGACCCTCCGCGTCCCGACCCTCGTGGTCTCCGGCGAGGACGACCCGCTCATGAAGGTGTCGGGCGGGCGCGACGTCGCCCGTCAGGTCCCGGGCGCCGTCTTCCGGACCCACCCGGGGATGGGGCACACGCTCCCGGAGAGGGTCTGGCCGGCGCTCGTCGCGGACCTGCGGCGGCTGGCGGACCGGGCGAGGGCAGCGGCCTAGGTGAACCCCCCTGGGCGCCGGGCGCGGCACCAGGGCCGGTTTCAGGGACCTCCCGGTTCCGTGACGCCGGTCACCTTCCGTACGTTCGACGGCATGATCGAGGCACAGGGTCTGTCCAAGCACTACGGGAGCACGACCGCCGTCGAGCGCGTCACCTTCACGGTGCGGCCCGGCGTCGTCACCGGCTTCCTCGGCCCCAACGGGGCGGGCAAGTCCACCACCATGCGCATGATCATGGGGCTCGACCGGCCCTCCGCGGGCTCGGTCACCGTCAACGGCCGCGCGTACGCGCGGCACCGGTCCCCGCTCACCGAGGTGGGCGCGCTCCTCGAGGCCCGTGCCGTGCACCCCGGCCGGACGGCGCGGTCGCACCTGCGCGCGCTGGCCGCCACGCACGGCATCCCCGACCGGCGGGTCGACGAGGTCATCGACATGACCGGCCTGGCCTCCGTGGCCCGCAAGCGGGTCGGCGGGTTCTCGCTCGGCATGGGCCAGCGGCTCGGCATCGCGTCGGCACTGCTGGGCGACCCGCGCACGCTCATCCTCGACGAGCCCGTCAACGGCCTCGACCCCGAGGGCGTGCTGTGGGTGCGCCGCCTCGCGCGGAGCCTCGCGGCCGACGGCCGCACCGTCTTCCTGTCCAGCCACCTCATGAGCGAGATGGCGCTCACCGCCGACCACGTCATCGTCATCGGGCGCGGCCGCATCCTCGCCGACGCTCCGGTCAGCGACGTCGTCGAGGCCGCGTCGCGGCGCGCGGTCACCGTCCGCACCCCCGGCCCATCGGCCCTGCGCACCGCGCTGGAGCGCGCGGGCGCCGCCGTCGTCGTGCCCGACGTCGCCCACGAGGGCTCGCTGGAGGTCACGGGCCTGGACGCCGCCGCGATCGGCGAGATCGCCCTCACCGCCGGCGTCGCGCTGCACGAGCTGACCCCGGTCGCCTCGACCCTCGAGGACGCCTACCTGGAGCTCACGGCGGACGCCGTCGAGTACCGCACCGACGACACCTCCGACCAGCTGGCGGCCGCCGGCACGACGACCACGGGAGACCCGTCATGAGCGCCGACCCGCGGCTCGCGACCCCGAGCGGCGCCGTCGCGGTGACGTTCGGGTACGGGCTCGCGCAGCTCACCGTGGCAGTGCTCGCCGTCCTGACCATCACCGGCGAACACTCCACCGGGATGATCCGCGCGACCTTCGCCGCCGTGCCCCGGCGGCTGCCCGTCCTGTGGGCCAAGCTCCTGGTCGTCGCGGCGACGACGGCGCTGCTGGCCGTCGTCGGCCTGGCCGCGGCCTGGCTCGCGACGCGTCCTCGCTGTCCGCCGACGGACTCGCGCTGGACCTCTCCGACGGCGAGCATCTCCGCGCCCTGGGCGGCACGGTCGCGTACCTGGTGACCGTCGCCGCGCTGTCGCTGGGCATCGGCGCCCTCTGGCGGAGCACCGCGGCCGGGATCGCCACCACCCTGGGCCTGCTGATGGTGCTGCCGCTGCTGTTCCAGGTGCTCGCCGGCTCGGCCGCCTGGGCGCAGGACGTCTACGCCTACCTCCCGACCGTGGCCGGCGAGCGCCTCGTCGCCACCGGGCCCACCCCGGACGGGCTCCTCTCCCCCGGTGCCGGGTTCGCGGTGCTGGCGGCCTACGCGACGGCGGTGCTCGCCGCGGCCGCCGTCGCCGTCCGGCGCCGCGACGCGTGACCGCGCTCGCGGCCGGGCTCAGTCGTCGCGCGCCTCCTTCACCTGGGCGACCAGCTGGGTCGGGTTCACGAACCTCAGGGCGGCGACGAGCATGACGAGCATCGTCGCCGTGTACATGACGGCCATGGCGGAGACGAGCTGGCGGGCCTCGCCGCCGCCCGCCGACGTCATGGCGCGGTAGATCGCCACGACGAGGGTGTCGGACTGCGGCCCGGACACGAGGAACGTCAGCTCGAACATGCCGACGGTGCGCACGAGCACGAGGATCGACGCCGCGAGGATGCCGGGCACGAGCAGCGGGGCCAGGATGCGCGTGAACACCTGCCGCATCCCGGCGCCGCACATGCGCGCCGCGGACTCGATCGCGGGGTTGATCTGCTCGATGAACGGCGTCATGGTCAGGATCACGAACGGCACCGAGGGCACCAGGTTGACGAGGATCACCGCGATCACCGACCGGCCCAGTCCGAACGCGTACATCACGGTGGCGAGCGGGATGCCGAACGTGATCGGCGGCATGAGGATCGGCAGCAGGAAGAGCAGGTTCACCAGACGCTTGCCGGGGAAGCTCCGCCGTGCCAGCAGGTACGCCGCCGGCACGCCGATCAGCACGGACAGCACGACGACGGCGAGCGCCACCCCGACCGTCACGCCCACCACGTGCGTGAGGTCGAACCGGTCCCACGAGCTCGCGTACCACTCGGTGGTCCACTCGGCCGGCAGCCACGTGTCGAACCACGACCGCCCGAACGAGTCCACGACCACGGCCGTGATGATGCCGAGCAGGAACACCAGGAACGCGGCCATGCCCGCCCAGACGAACCACGTCGACGGCGACGCCGCCAACGACCGCTCGCCCGGGGGCCTGCCCGCCGCGCCCCGCGCGCGGGCCGGAGCGTCCTGCGGCGCGCCCGACGTCGTCGGGCTCTCGAGCGTGCTCATCCCTTGCCTCCCGTCGATCCCTTGTAGAGCAGCGACCGCCAGGCGAGCACGACCGCGATGACGATCAGCTCGACGACGCCCATCATGAGCGCGATGGTCGAGGCCATCGCGTAGTCGTTCTGCTCGCCGAAGGCGCGGAACGCCATGAGCGACATCACGCGCGTGGAGCCCATCGCGTCACCGACGAGGCGGGCGGACGGGAACACCGAGAACGCCAGCACGAACGTGAGGACGAACGTGGTGGCCAGCCCGGGCGCGAGCAGCGGCAGGGTGATCCGCCGGAACCGCTGCCACCAGCCGGCGCCGAGCGTGCGCGCCGCCGAGTCGAGCGACGGGTCGATGCCCGACAGGTAGCTCGACACCAGCAGGAACGCGAACGGGAACCCGGTGATGATCAGCGAGAACATCACGCCGGTGTAGTTGTTCACGAGCTGCACCGGCTCGTCGACGAGCCCCGTCGCCAGCAGGAACCGGTTGAGCCACCCCTGGCGCCCGGCGAAGATGAGCAGCCCCTGCGCCGTGAGCACCGTGCCGAGCGTGATCGGCAGCACCAGCACCGACGTCATGAACCGCTTGAAGCGGAACTTGCGGCGCAGCACCATCGCCACGGGGATCGACGCGAGCACGTTGAACAGCGCCGCCGGCAGGGCGAGGCGCATCGTGATCCAGATCGAGTCGAAGACGAACGGGTCGCGGAAGAACGCCACGTAGTTCGCCAGGATCCCGCCGCCCCACTGCTCCTGGGTGGCGGCGCTCGGCTGGAAGGTGAGCCCGATCCCGTACGAGAACGGGTACACGAACAGCGCGAGCGCGAAGACCAGCGCGGGCACCATGAGCCACAGCGACGAGTCGATGCCGCGCTCCGCGAGCCGGTGGCGCAGGCTCGCGGTGCTGCGCGCGGGGTGGTCGGCGACGGCGGTCATGCCACCGTCACCGCCTCCGCCCGGTCGGCGGCCGCCGGCGCCGCCGAGAGCTCCGCCGGGAAGACGAGCACCCGGTCGGAGGCCGCGGTGAGGCGCACGGCGTCCCCCACCGCGGGCGCCGTCGGCGTGCGCACGTGCAGCGTGGCGCCGTCCGCCGTCTGCACCACCACGGCGAACTCCCGACCGTGGTACTCGACGACGGCGACCACGCCCTCGACGACGTTGCCGTCGCGCGGCGCGTGGCCGTCGGCCAGCACCGTGAGGTCGTCCGGCCGCACCGCCACCCGGACCTCGTCCCCCGCCGCGACGTCGCCCACCGTGCGTCCGTGCAGCGTCAGCCCGCCGACACGGACGGTGCCCTCGCCGCCCGGGGTCCCGGCGAGGATGTTGCGGTAGCCCATGAAGTCCGCGACGTGCCAGTTGCGCGGGTGGTCGTAGAGGTCGTCCGGTGCACCGATCTGCTGCACCCTGCCCTCGCGCAGCACGACGAGGCGGTCGGCCAGGGACAGCGCCTCCTCCTGGTCGTGCGTCACGTAGATCGTCGTGAGCCCCAGCTCCTGGTGCAGCCGCCGGATCTCCGTGCGCATGTCGAGCCGCAGCTTCGCGTCGAGGTTCGACAGCGGCTCGTCCATGAGCACCAGCGACGGCTCCAGCACCACCGCGCGCGCGATCGCGACGCGCTGCTGCTGCCCGCCGGAGAGCTGGCCCGGCAGCTTCTTGGCGTGCTGCTCCAGCTTCACCAGCGCGATGGCCTCGGCGACCCGCCGCGTGACGTCCGCGCGCGGCAGGCCCCGCATCTGCAGCCCGAACGCGACGTTCTTCTCCACGGTGAGGTGCGGGAAGAGCGCGTAGCTCTGGAACACCATCCCGAAGCCGCGCTTCTCGCTGGGCACCGTGTCCACCCGACGCCCGTCGAGCAGGATCTGTCCGTGGGTCAGCGGGAGCAGACCCGCGAGGCAGTTGAGCGCCGTCGACTTGCCGCAGCCCGACGGGCCGAGCAGGGCGATGAACTCGCCCGCCCGGACCGTCAGGTCGAGGCCCGCCAGGGCCTGGTGGCCGCCGAAGCTGCGCCCGACGTCGCGCAGCTCCAACGACTCGAACGTGCCGGCCGTGATCGCCATCGGGCCCTCACTCCTCCGTGTACTTGCCGGCGCCGACCTCGCGGTCCCAGATGTCGAAGGCCTTGACCATCGCGTCCGGGGCGAGCGGCGTCGTCGACGGGGCCGACTCGATGAGGTCGTCGTACCAGTCGCGGCCGTACTTCTCGATGGTCTCCTGCGACTCCTGCGGGGCCTTGTCGAGCGTGGCGCCCTCGACCGCGGGGCCGGGGTAGAAGTAGCCGTGGTCGTAGGCCTTGGCGTTCTGCTCGGGCGTGAGAACGTCCTGCAGCAGCAGGAGGATCGCCGAGATCTTGTCCGCCGACTGCCCCTTCGGGATCGCGGCGTAGTGCGCGTCGGTCACCCACGTGAAGTCGTCGAACGGGGCCGCCTCGAGCGTGTTCGGCAGCCGACCGTCGGTGCGCGGCTCGATCTCCCAGCCCGTCGTCGTGGGGATCATGCTCCAGGTGCCGTCACCGACGTTGGTGACGACCTGCCCGGTGCCGGTCGGGTAGTTGTCGACGTACTGGCCCAGCTCCTTGAGGTAGGCCCACGTCTTGTCCCAGCCGTTCTCCGGGTCCTTCGGGTCCTTGTCGCCCAGGATGTACGGCAGGCCCATGAGGAACGTGCGGCCGGGGCCGGAGTTCGCGGGTCGCGCGTACCCGAACTTGCCCGGGTTGGCCTTCGCCCAGTCGAGCAGCTCCTGGGGTGTCGACGGCACGTCCGTCACGACCTCCGGGTCGTACTGGAGCAGCGGCCCGGACGGGTAGTACGTGACGACGACGCCGTACCCCTCGGCGAGGTCCTGCATGGCCGCCGCCGGCTCGAGGTAGTTCTCCTGGTTCGACAGGCGGTCGCCGAAGTCGTCGACGACGGGCACCCACAGGTCCTGCGCGATGCCGGCGGACAGGCCGTCGTTGCCGGTCAGCACGAGGTCCACCGAGAGGTTCCCGGAGTCCACCTGGGGCTTCACGATGCCCGTGACGTCCGGCGCGCCGCCGGTCTCCCAGGTGACGGACGAGACGACGTCGGGGTTCGCCTCGACGAAGGCGTCGACCATCGGCTCGGTGAGCTTCTGGTTCCCCGCGACGTCGAGGATGTGCAGCTCGACGGGCTCCGACGGGGCGTCGGGGACGTCGGCCGCGTCGGTCACGGCGGGACCGCTGCCGTCGCCCTCGGCCGCCGGTGGGGCGCAGCCCGCCACGGTGACGACGCCGAGACCGGCGAGGCAGAGGAGTGCGGCAGTACGGGACACGCTGGATGACCGCATGACGGAGGTACGCATGAGACCTGCTTCCTTCTGATTCGGGGCGACGTTGGCCCGGGGACGTCAGGAGCCCTCGTCGACGTCGGCGAGGGGTGGTGCTACTCGAGGGGTACAGGGGGGCCGGCGGACGTCCTCGTGGGGGCGCCCGTCCGGCGGTCCACGACCTCGTGGACGGCGCCCGTGGAGCCACGGACCACGAGCTCGACGGGCAGGCGGTCCACGGCCGGACCGGGACGCGCCCCGGCGTCGACCCGGGCCGGGGGGTCCTCGGAGCCGAGCTCCCCGACCAGCAGGTCCACCGCGCGGCGGCCCAGTCTCGTGCGGGGAACGCGGATGGTGGTCAGCGCCGGGGACACGAGCGTGGCGACCGCGACGTCGTCGAACCCGACCACCGACACGTCGTCGGGCACCTTCACCCCGCGTTCCCGGAAGCGGCCGAGCATCCCGAGCGCCATGAGGTCGTTGAAGGCGACGACGGCCGTCACGTCCTGCGCGAGCACGTGGTCCGCCGCGGCGAAGCCCCCCGAGAAGTAGGGGCTGAAGGCGCCGAGCTCGACGAGCGACAGACCGTCCAGGCTCTCGGCGGCGCGCCGCAGACCGTCCGAGCGGCGTTCGCTCGACCAGGAGCTGACCGGGCCCGCCGCCACCGCGACCCGGCGGTGGCCGAGGACGTAGAGGTGGCGCAGCGCCTGCGAGACGCCGTCACGGTCGTCGACGGCGACCGACGGCAGGGCACCGACCTCCCGGCTCACGAGCACCGTCGGGACGTCGCCCGCGAGGCCGAGCACGTCGTGGTCGCTCGAGCGGGGCGACGCGAGGAGCACGCCGTCGACCCGACGCGCGAGCTCGCGGACGAGCGCGGTCTCCGAGGTCGCGTCCTCCTCCGAGTCGACGATGAAGACGGCGTAGCCGAGCGCCCTCGCGCGCGCCTGGACGCCCTTCGTCACCGAGGCGAAGTAGGGGTTCTCCAGGTCGGGGACCAGCAGCCCGATGGCGTGGGTCCGTCCCATCCGCAGCCCGCGGGCCGTCGGGTCGGGCTGGTACCCCAGTCGGGCTGCCGCGGCGACGACCCGGTCGCGCGTGGCAGGAGAGACCCGGCCCGTCGACGCCAGGGCACGGGAGACGGTCGACACGGAGACCCCCGCCGACTCGGCCACGTCACGCGCGCTCGCCATGACACCCCTTCAGGTCGGACCGGTGCGCCGTCGCACCCGCCGTGCCGCAACAGTGGCAAACGATTGCAGGCGGGTCAACCCCCTGGTCGTCCTCCTTGGGGCCGACGTGGGCCTGCGCGCAGCGCCGAGCGCAGCGCGTCGGTGCGCAATCGATCCCGGCCACGGGCGACCGTCGAGGGGCCACGGCGGACGGGGGCGCGGCACAATGGCCCCATGACGGCACAGCTCTGGATCACCGGCGACCCCGAGACGGACGCACTGCTGAGCGACGACATGTTCGCGCTGCTCGTGGGCATGCTCCTCGACCAGCAGTACCCGATGGAGCACGCGTTCGCGGGGCCGCGCAAGATCCGCGACCGGCTGGGCAGCATCGACCCGCACGCGGTGGCGGACGCCGACCCGGACGAGTTCGTCACCCTCGCCACCACTCCCCCGGCCATCCACCGGTACGGCCGGTCCATGGCGGGCCGCGTGCAGGCGCTGGCGCGGGTGATCGTGGACGACTACGACGGCGACGTCGCGAAGCTCTGGACGACGGCCGGGGCCGAGGGGCCGGCCACCGGCGCGGAGGTGCTGGCCCGCCTGCGCGCGCTACCGGGCTTCGGCGAGCAGAAGGCCAAGATCTTCCTCGCCATGCTCGGCAAGCAGCGCGACGTCCGGCCCGTGGGCTGGCAGGAGGCCGCCGGGCACTACGGCGACGACGGCTCGCGCCGCTCGATCGCCGACGTGACCAGCGCGGAGTCCCTCGCCGAGGTGCGGACCTTCAAGAAGGCGCAGAAGGCGGCGGCGAAGGCGGCCAAGCAGGGCTGAGGCCCCGCTCGGCCGCCGCGGGACGCCGGTTCAGCGGCCGTGGTGCCCGTGCGGGAGCGGCACCTTCCACACCTCGCCGTCGAGGGTGACGACGTAGGCCGTGCGCCCGACGATCTCGAAGGACGTCGGGCGGTCGAGCCCGGTCGCCACGGCTCGCAGGACGCCGTGCCGCCCGGCCTTCATCACCTGGCCGGTGTCCGGGTCGGCGGGCGACCCCTCGGGGTTGCCCGGGGTGAAGTGGCCCTGAGCGAGCGCGTAGAGCCCGCCCCGTCCGCGCTCGACGTCGACGAGCAGGCGGCCGCCGGAGGCGACCTCGTGGACGCCGTGCCTCCAGGGGGTGAAGGCGACGACCCGGCCGTCGCGCGGCAGGTGGGGCACCGGACCCGCCTGGGCGACCAGGACGGTCCGGCCGATGGTCTCCAGGCCCGTCGGCACGACGTTGCCGAACGCGCGGACCTGCGTGATCGAGCCGTCGGGCGTCACGTACAGCACCCGGTTGTGGTGGCCGTCGGTGACGAGGAACCCCCTGCGGTACGGCTCCATGGCGTACTGCAGGCCGGACGGGACGAAGAAGTCGGTCGTCGGCGGGTGGGCGATCGACCAGGCGCCGATGTCGGCGACGGGACGCGCGACGCCGTCCCGGCCGACCCGGTACAGGCCGGAGACCTGCGGGTCCGCGAGCGACACGAGGACGTACGCGGTGCGGCCGCGGAACGCGACGTCGAGTGCGCCGCCGGGCGTCCCCGGCTGCTGCACGGGCAGCCCCGAGACGAAGGTCGAGGCGGCGCCGGTGCGGCGGTCGATCCGGGAGACCTCCCCGGATACCGGTTCGGTGACGTAGAGGGCCCCGTCGGGACCGACGGTGGAGCCGGCGCCGCCGGACAGCCCGGTGGTCAGGAGCGACGGGTCGGCGTGATGGTGGCCGTGGTCGTGGCCGTGGTGCGACGGAGTCGCGGCAGCGGTCGCGACCGTGGTCGCGGCGAGCATGGTGGACAGCAGGACGGCGATGATGCGTGGGGTGCGCATGGGGACCCCTCCCGAGGTGCGTCGTTGCACGGACGGTGAGGCTCGGCGCGGTGGCCGGGTCGGGACGTGGCGCTCCCCTCGCCGTGATCGACGCTACGCCCGATGCCCCTCGCCGTCACGGGCCGTTCGCCCCGGCGACCACCCGGCGGCGCGCAGCCGTCCGAGCGCGCGGTCGTGGGGCAGCGCGTGCCGGGTCCCGCGGTGCCCGACGGTCGTCGTGGCGGTGAAGACCGACGCGAGCAGCGCCTCCTCGACGGCGTCCGTCGCGGCCGCGAACAGCGGGTCCAGCGCGTCGTCGGGCACGAGCGGGTCGGCGGGGTCCGCCGTCGTGAACGCGAGGCCGTAGTCGCCGCTGCCGTGCGCGAAGTCGGAGCCCACCCGGCCCATGGCGAACACGGCGCGGCGCACCACCCGTTCGAGCCGCCTGGCGTCGAGCGGGGCGTCGGTGGCCACGACGATCATGCACGAGTTGCCCTCCGCCGGACCGGATCCCTTCGGCACCGCGTCGATCTCTTCGGCACGGGGAACTGCCGAAGAGATCGACTCCGTGCCGAGCAGATCTGCCGCGGGCAGCGGCACGCCCTGCACGGTGAGGGTGCCGGAGAAGTTGGACTGCACCAGCACGCCCACCGTGCGCGGCCGGCCCGCGACGTCGACCCGGCGCGACGACGTCCCGATCCCGCCCTTGTACCCGAGCGTGGCGGTCCCCGCCCCCGCACCGACGCAGCCCTGCTCCACCGGGCCGGACGTCGCGCCGTCGAGCGCGGCGAGCACGTGCGCCTCGGTGATCGGCCGGGCGCGGATGTCCGAGAGGTACCCGTCGTTCGTCTCCCCCACCACCGGGTTGAGGGTGCGCACGTCCTCGTAGCCGGGCCAGGCGAGCACGTGGGTGACGAGCGCGTCGGCGGCGCGGAACGCGGAGAGCGTCGCGGTGAGGAGGATCGGCGTCTCGATCGCGCCGAGCTGCTCGAGCTGCGTCGCGCCCACGAGCTTGCCGTACCCGTTGCCCACGAACAGCCCGCACGGCAGCGCTCGCCGCTGCCCGGGCCCGGCGCCGAGCGCGTCGGGGACGACGGCGGTGACGCCCGTGTGCAGATGCTCGCCCTCGTGCAGGGTGGTGTGCCCGACGCGCACCCCCGGGACGTCGGTGATCGCGTTCGCCGGGCCCGTGGGCAGACCGCCGACGACGACGCCGAGCTCGCGGGGCCCCGGCCGCGCGGCGCTCATGCCCGCCCCGTGGGGACGAGCCGAGCCGGGTGGACGTCGCGCCAGGTGCGGGAGCCGTCGACCAGGTCCTGCACGTGCTCGCGGAACCGCGGGCACGTGGCGATGTCGTGCGCCCGGCACGACAGGGCGTGCTCCGTCATGTGCCGGGAGCGGTCGATCTCCTCCTGGCGCCGGTCGAGCTCGGCCAGGTGCGCGGTGAGCACCTCGTGGCGGTCACGGGCGCCGCGCCCCGTGGACCCGGCGTCGAGCAGCACCTGGATCTGCTCGAGGCTCATGCCCGCGACCTTGGAGCTGAGGATCGTCGCCACCCGCACGACGTCGTCGGGCCCGTAGCGCCGCCGCCCCGCGCCGTCGCGGACCGGGTCCAGCAGGCCGACGTCCTCCCAGTAGCGCAGCACGTGCGTCTCCAGGCCGAAGCGCTCGGCCAGCTCCCCCACGCTCCACGTCTGCTGGGCCGCACCGCTCGACGCCATCCCACTTGACTTCATGTCGACATGAAGTCACAGCCTGGGGTCAGCACGCAACCCGACCCGAAGGAGACGCCATGAGCGACACCACCCGCCACGACCTGCACGACGCCGTGATCATCGGCGGCGGACCGGCCGGCCTCGCGGCCGCTCTGATGCTCGGCCGCACCCACCGCGACGTCGTCGTGCTCGACTCCGGCACCTACCGCAACGACCCCACCGACGCGATGCACAACGTGCTCGGCTTCGACGGCGTGGCGCCGGCGGAGTTCCGCGGCGCCGCGCACCGCACGCTGGCCGCGTACGAGACGGTCGAGCTGCGCCGCGCCACCGCCCACGACGTCGCCCCGCTCGACCCCGCGTCGCCGGCCGACGGGTTCGTCGTGCGCACCGACGACGGCGACGTCGCCGCCCGCCGCCTGCTGCTCGCCACCGGCGTGCGCGACGAGCTGCCCCCGACGCCCGGGCTGGAGCGGCTGTTCGGCACCGTCGCCGCACACTGCCCGTACTGCCACGGTCACGAGTTCTCCGGCACCCCGGTCGCGATCCTCGGCGCCGGGCCGCACGCCCCGCGCGTCGCCGGCCTGGTCGAGCGGATCGCGACCCGCGTCGTCGTCCTGGCCGACGGCGGCGACGTCGACCCGCAGGTCCGCGCGGCGCTCGACGCCCGCGGCGTCGCCGTCCGGCCGGAGAAGGTGCTCCGCCTGGAGCCGCTGACGCTGCCCGGCGGGCACCCGGGCGCACGGGCCGTGCTGGACGGCGCCGCGGCGGAGGAGCTCGGCGGGATCATGGTCGCCCCGACGCTGCACCAGGCGGCGCCGTTCGCCGCCCGCCTCGGGCTCGAGCTGCGCGAGTCCGGCTGCGTGGCCGTCGACGCCATGGCCCGCACCAGCATGCCCGGGGTCCTCGCGGCCGGCGACCTCGCCCACACCGCCGACTTCCCCATGCCCGTGAGCTCCGTGACCGCGGCGATGGCGGCCGGACAGCTCGCCGCGGCGTCGATCGACGCCGACCTGCTGGCCGGCCCGCGCTGACCGTCTCGCACGCTCGGGACGACGGGCAGGATGGCGGCATGATCCGCCACCATCTGTTCGTCGTCGCCCATCCGCAGGCCGAGCACACCGCCGCCGACCTCGTCGGCGGGTGGTACGACTCGCGTCTCACGGACCGAGGACTCGCCGACGCGCACCGGGTTGCCGCGGAGCTCGGCCGGCGGCTCGACGCCCGTCCGGATCCCCGGCGTCCGGTGCGCGTCACGACCTCCGACCTCGCCCGTGCGGCGGAGACCGCGGACGTCGTCGCCGCGGCGCTCGGGGTCGCGGTCGCGCGCGACCGGCGACTGCGGGAGATCAGCTTCGGCACCGCCGAGGGCCGACCGAACGCGTGGCTCGCCGCGCGGCGGGTCCACGCGCCCGACGACGACAGGCTCGACCACCGCGGCCCCGTGCCCGGCGCGGAGACGCGACGCGAGGTGGCCGACCGGGTCCACGCGTGCGTCGCCGGGCTGATGACGGACACGGACCACGACCACGTGGTGGTGACGCACGGTTTCGCGCACACGTTCGTCGTGACGGCGTGGCTGCACGTCCCCGTCGAGGCGGCGGGCTTCGCCGCCTTCGCCACGTCACCGGGCGCGATCACCCACCTCACCCACGACGACGGGTGGGGCAACCGGACGCTCGTGGAGCTCGGCGCGACGTCCCACCTCGCGGCCGCCCACTAGGCTCGCCGCATGACCTCAGCGCACCCCCTGCCGCTCGGCCCTGCCCCGCGACCCACCACGGGAGACGACCTCGCCGACCGGCTCCGCGCCCTCGCGACGCGGGCGGCCGGCGCCGGCGTCGCCGGCCTCGACCGGGCGCGCGTCACCGCCACCCTGGAGGGCGCGGACGTCGCGACGCTCGAGGCGGACCTCACCGGCGTGGCGTTCGGCGCGCAGCAGAAGGCCCCGGGCGTCGGGTGGCAGCCCGGCACGATCACCGCGCGCGAGGACGGCACGGTGCGCCGCCTGCGCGTCGACGCCCACCCGCTCACCGCCGTCGACCTGCCCGTGGACGTCACCGCCGAGGCCGAGGGGCTGCGGTTCACCTGGGTCGAGGGCGCCGACGGCCAGGTCGGGTTCGAGCCGGTCGAGCCCGACGACGCGCACCCGGTGACCGGTCACGCCCGCGTCGCGGTCTCCCGCGCCGGCCTGGTCGCGACCGTGCACGGCCTGCTCGCCGTCTCGCTGCAGTCCCAGGGCATCACGCTGAGCGACCTGGACGTGCAGCTCGACTCCCACGGCCCGCGCGCGGCAGGCCTGCGCATCGAGGCGAAGATCCGCAAGGGGTTCCTCTCCGCGGGCGTCTCCGCCACGGCGTCGGCCTCGGTCGACGCGGCGATGGTGCTGACCGTCGGCGACGTGCGCATCTCCAGCGGCAACCCGCTCGTCGCCGCGATGCTCGGCGCCGTCCGGGGCCGCGTCGAGGCCGCGGCGAACCGCCGCATCGACCTCGCGGCTGCGCTGCCGCCCGGGGTCCGGCTCGCGGACGTGCGCCTCGACGTCGGCGAGGAGCTCGTGCTCACGGCCCGGCTGGGCTGAGCACGCGCACGGGACGTCAGGCGATGGCGGGCTGGTCGAGCACCCACCGCCAGGTCCCGTCGGCCTGACGACGGGCGACCTCGGCCGTCACCGCCCCCGACTCCAACCGGGTGGACGTCAGCGCCAGGTCGCCCTGGACCAGCGCCCGCGCCGGCACGCCCGGGGCGAGCTGCGGCCGCGCGGCGAGGATCAGCCCGAGGGCCGCCCGGATCGCCTCGCGACCGACCTGCTGCTCCCCGGGCGGGAACGCGAACACGGCGTCGGGCTCGTAGAGGGCGACCAGGCCCTCGAGGTCGCCGGCGTTCAACCGTTCGACGAACAGCCGTCCGAGGTCGTCGGGCTCGAGCGCCGGCACATGCTCATCGTTGACCATGCGGCGATCGTGCCACCGCCACCGACGTCCGTCCACGGTCCTGGGTGGCCCGCCTGTCGGTGCCGCGTGCGAGATTCGGGTCATGCCCGATCGCCCCGACGTCCCTCCCTCGCTCGTCGAGCACCTGGGGAGCCTGCTCGACTTCCCGGAGTGCGCGCGGGAGGACGCCTGGACCGGTGTCCGGTGGCGGGTGCGCAAGGCCACCGTGGCGCACGTCTTCGGCGGCGAGGACCAGCTCTTCCGCGTGACCTTCCGCGCCGAGCCGCAGGAGGTCCGGGCGTTCGAGCACCTCGGTCACCCGTACTTCCGCGCCGGCTGGGGCGGCAACGTCGTGGGCGTGGTCCTCGACGACCGCACCGACTGGGACGAGATGGCCGAGCTGCTCACCGACTCCTACTGCCTCCAGGCGCCACGCACGCTGGCCGAGGCCGTCGACCGGCCGGAGCCGCCGGACGACGGCGCGGCGACCGCCGGCTGACGCCCGTCAGAGGGAGACGGACGTCCCGACCAGCACCAGCTCGGACGTGTGCGACCCGGCCACGCCGACGTCGGCGGGCCGCGGGCGGAACCCGGGCAGGTCCTCCAGCCCGCCGCCGGCGGCGACGACCCGCAGGTCCAGCGGCTGCCCGGCGGGCACGACGAGCCGCACCTCGAAGCCGTCGTCGCCCGGGGCGTAGAAGCGGGTGTCGAGGGCGCCGCCCTCGACCGGCACCGTCCGGCCGGCGACCTTCGCGCTCTCCACGCTCGAGGCGTTCAGCTGCACGTACCGCAGGGCTCCCGCGGTGCCGATCGGCGCCCCCGCACCGGGGGTCACGCGCAGGGTGAGGACGCGGGCGTCGCCCGCCGGCTCGGCGTCCAGCACGTCGACGACGGGGGCGGGCAGGTCGGCCGCCTCGGCGTCGCCGGCGTGCACCTCGCCCGCGAACATCGGGAACGGCTCGGACAGGTCGGTCTCGGTGTCCACGAACTGCGCGGTCCACCTGCTCGGGGTGCCCTCGTCGGAGACCCAGTGCGCCGAGCCGGTGTCGGCGTCCAGCGCGTACGCGAGGCGGGTGGGCTCGGGGTGCTCGGCGTCGAACGGGTCGGCGACGAATCCGACGACGAGCGCGACGACGCCCACCGCGGCGCACCCGCCCACCAGCCCGAGCGCGCGACGCCGGCCGCGGGGCCACAGCACCGCGAGGACGGGGGTGAGCGCCAGCGCGAGAAGCGCGGCGACGACCGCGGGCGCGGCGCCCGTCGCGAGGCCCAGCGCCGGGAAGAACAGCAGCACGATCGGCACCAGCACGACGACGCCCACGGCCGCGCCCAGGGTCACGACCACGCGGCGGCCCACGACGCCGCGCGCCACCCGCAGCGTGAGCAGCCAGGCCACGGCGCCCGCGAGCGCCGGCAGCGCGGCGAGGTAGGAGCCGCCGGGCGTGACGGCGGCGAGGACGACGCCGAGGACGGCGAGCCAGCCGAGCGTCCCGACCGCGAGCGCCGCCCCGCCGAGCGATCGGCGCAGCCCGAGGAACCAGGCGGTCCACACGGTCGCGACGATGCCGAGCAGCGCGACGCGGAAGCCCCACGGTCGCCACGGGTCGAGCATCTCGTCGTAGCCGGGCCGCACCAGGCCCATGACCCACCACAGGGTGATCGACCCGACGACGGCCCCGGCGAGCGGGAGCAGCGCGGACGCGAAGCCCAGGGCGAGGGTGCCGGCCGTGGTCCGCTCGCCCCGCACCTCGCGCCGGCGGGCGAGGGCGACGGCCAGGGCACCGACCGCGACCACGGCGGCGACGGCGAGCGGCCACACCAGCCAGCCCGGGTAGCGCGCGAGCACCCCTCCCGGCAGCGGGAAGTAGGTGGCGTCGTCGGCCGACGGCGTGGCGAGCGCCGCCGCGTCGGCGTCCCCGAGCTCGCGCGCCAGCGCCAGCATGTTGGCGCCGTGGTGCTGCAGGCTCGCCGTCGACATCCGCTCGGGGGTGTCCTGCGGCGCGTGGTAGGTCGCCGAGCCGTCGATGTACGCGGAGTTGAGGCCGGTGAACCGGCCCTCCGGGTCGTCGAGGAACGGCGAGAAGTCGGTGTCGTTCGGCAGGATGCGGTACACCTCGACCGCCATCGAGCTGCCCACGGGGTACGGCACGTGGGAGTAGGCGTCGACGAGGGCCGCGTTGCCGTCCGACGTCTCGAACATGATCGCCGGGCCGGACGAGCCGCGGGCCTCGACGTTGACCACGACGCCCCCGTCGGCCGCGCGCGGGTCGGAGTCCGCGAACGCCTCCGCGCCGCACAGGCACGCCTCCTCCGCGTCGGTGAACACGAGCACGAGGTCGTTGCGCAGCGGTTCGCCGGCGCCGAGCGCGCGGGCGGTCTCCAGCAGGGTCGCGACGCCGGCGCCGTCGTCGTTGGCGCCGTGCGACACCTCGGCGGAGTCGTAGTGCGCGACGAGGAAGACCGGACCGGTCGGGTCGGTCCCCGGGATCGTGGCGACGACGTTCTTCGTGGCCGCGACGCGGCTCTGGTCGCCCAGCCGGCCGGACATGCCGACACCGTCGGTCACCTCCGGGGCGAGCCCGAGCTCCTCCAGGTCGGCCACGATCGTGTCGCGGACGGCGGCCGCGGCGGCCGTGCCGTGCGGGTGCACCTCGCCGCCGACCGCCTCGACCGTCGCGAACGCCCGCTCGGCGCTGAACTCGTCCGCGGCGGCGTCCGCCGACCGGGCGGACGGCGGCAGCACCGCCCAGACGGCGAGCGCCGTCAGGACGAGCAGGAAAAGGGAGCACGCGAGCGACGTCGCCCGCGACCGGGTGTGGGTCACCCGGGCACGCTAGCGGCGCCCGCGCGGTGTGGCCCAATCGTGATACGCGCCGTCTCAGGTGGACCGCCGCCTGGACCATCGCCGGACCGACAGGCGGACCGACCTGCGGATCGATGGTTGGATCGCCCCGTGCGCGCGATGACGTTCGACCGGTTCGGCGGGCCCGTCACGGTTCGCGGGATGCCCGACCCCGCGGCGCCGCCCGGCGGCGTCGTGGTGCGTGTCCACGCGAGCGGCCTGTGCCTGAGCGACTGGCACGCCTGGGCGGGGCACGACACGGACATCACCTCCCTCCCCCACGTGCCCGGCCACGAGCTCGCCGGGGTGGTCGCCGCGGTGGGCGACGGCGTGCGGCGCTGGAGCGTGGGCGACCGCGTGACGTCGCCGTTCGTCTGCGGTTGCGGGCACTGCGACTGGTGCCGCTCCGGGCAGGCGCAGGTCTGCCCCGACCAGACGCAGCCCGGGTTCACGCACGCCGGGTCGTTCGCGGAGCTCGTGGTGCTGCACGCCGCCGACACCAACCTCGTCGGCCTGCCCGACGCCGTGGACGACGCCACCGCCGCGAGCCTCGGCTGCCGCTTCGCCACGGCCTACCGTGCCGTCGCAGGCCGGGCCCGGGTGCTCCCGGACGAGCGCGTCGTGGTGCTGGGCGCGGGCGGCGTGGGCCTCAGCGCCGTCATGGTCGCCGCGGCGCTCGGCGCCCAGGTGGTGGCCGTCGACCGGCACGACGGCGCGCTCGAGGCCGCGCGCCGGGCCGGGGCCGCGCACACCGTCCGCGCGGACGAGGACGTCGACGTCGCCGCGGTGGTGCAGGACCTCACCGGCGGCTGCCACGTGAGCGTCGACGCGGTCGGCAGCGAGCGCACCTGCGCCGACGCGATCGGCAGCCTGCGCCGCCGCGGGCGGCACGTGCAGGTCGGCCTGCTGCCGCCGGTCGACGGCCACCCCCGCGTGCCGATGTCCCGCGTGATCGGCTGGGAGCTGGACGTGCTGGGCAGCCACGGGATGGCCGCCGCCGACTACCCGGAGATGCTGGCGCGGGTCGCCGACGGCACGCTGCGCCCCGCCGACCTCGTCGACCGCGTCGTCGGCCTGGACGAGGGGGCGCGGCTCCTCCCCGACCTGCCCCGCACCCCGCGCTCCGGGATGGTCGTCGTCGACCCGCGCCGCTGAACACGGGGCGGACAGAGCGGGGCGGGCGAGGCGGGGCGGCAGGGAACCGACGTCGACGTCACGGAGATCACCCCGCCGGCACCCTCCCGGTCATGGCCCGGCCACCCGGTCGGGGCTATGCTGGCCGACGGCCTGAGCAGCAGCGGCGACCGCCGCGACGACGACGAGGGAGGTGCGCGCCACATGACCCGTAGCGAGCCTCCCAGTAGTCCGAGCCGCGACTGACGGCTCCCCGCCCGGCCACGACGCCGGGCGGCCGTGGCGCACGCGCTCCTGACCGGCGCCACCGTTCTCCGAGCGCCCCGACGATCCGGGGCGCCCCCAGCCGCAGTCGCGGGACCGACGACCGTCCCTCGTCCCTGCACGCCCTCGGAGTCCGCCATGTCCGTCACCTCCCCCCGCGCCACCGGCTCCCGCACGGTCCGCACCCGTCCCCTGCTCGGCGCGCTGCGCCCCCGCCGCGCCACCCCGGCCTCCGGCGCGGGTGGCCACCTCGGCAGCGCCCGCACCGACGCCTCGGCGACGCGGCGCGACGTGCCCGGCCGCTCGTCGATCGTCGAGTCCGCCCTGTACGACGCCGACGGCCGCCGGGTCGCGAGCTTCACGCGCCTCGCGGACACGTTCCGCGAGCTGCGCGCCCACCCCGGCGGCATGGCGTGGATCGGGCTCGAACGACCCGACGAGACCGAGCTCGCCCAGCTGGCGCGGGAGTTCGACCTGCACCCCCTGGCCGTCGAGGACGCGATCGTCGCGCACCAGCGGCCCAAGATCGAGCGCTACGGCGACACGCTGTTCGTCGTCCTGCACGCGGCCCGCTACCTCGACCACGCGGAGGAGGTGGAGTTCTCCGAGCTGCACGTCTTCGTGGGCCCCGACTTCGTCGTCACGGTCCGGCACGGCGCGTGCCCCGACCTGGCGGCCGTGCGCACCCACCTCGAGGCGCACCCGGCCATGCTGGCCCGCGGCCCCGAGTCGGTGCTGTACGCGATCGTGGACCGCGTCGTCGACGACTACGCACCCGTCGTGGCCGGGCTCGACGGCGACATCGACGAGATCGAGTCCGAGGTGTTCGGCGGCGACGCGGCGGTGTCGCGCCGCATCTACGAGCTCTCCCGCGAGGTGGTCGAGTTCCAGCGGGCGGTGCGCCCCCTGCAGCGCGTGTGCGGCTCGCTCGCCAAGGGCGCGGAGAAGTACGGCGTCACCGAGGAGATGCAGGCGTACCTGCGCGACGTCGCCGACCACCTCACCGAGGTCGCGGACCGCGTCGAGTCGTTCCGCGCCGCCCTGCGCGACATCCTCACCGTGAACGCGACCCTCGTGGCCCAGCGGCAGAACGAGGAGATGACGCACCTCACGGAGGTGAGCATCCGCCAGGGCGAGGAGGTCAAGAAGATCTCCGGGTGGGCGGCCATCCTGTTCGCGCCGACCCTGGTCGGCACCGTGTACGGGATGAACTTCGACGACATGCCGGAGCTGCACTGGGCCTGGGGCTACCCGGCCGCGCTGGTGGCCATGCTCAGCGTGAGCGTGGCGCTCTTCGCCGTCTTCCGCTGGAAGCGCTGGATCTGAGCGGGGCCACGCCGGGCGGCTGCCGCCGCGTGGTCGCGCGCGCCGTCGCCGGGCGCGGTCGCTAGGGTCGCGGGGTGACCTCGACCGCGACGACCGCGCCCGGCAGCCCGACCACCGACCCCGGCGGTCTCAACCCCGCCACCCGCACGCTCGTGTCGCTCGGTGCGGCCGTCCTCGTCCTCGCGGGGGTGCACTGGGCCTCGGACGTCCTGGCGCCGGTGTTCCTCGCCGCCGTGATCGTCATCATCTGCCACCCCGTGCGCCGCCCGCTCGAGGCCCGGGGCTGGCCGCGCTGGGCGGCGACCACGGCCGTGATCGTCGTCGCGTACCTCATCCTCGCGGCCCTGCTCGCGATGCTCGTCTTCGCCGGCTTCCAGTTCGCCGACCTGGTCACCGAGTACTTCCGCGACCTCGAGCAGTCGGTGTCCCAGATCGCCGCACAGCTCGCCGAGCTCGGCCTGGACACGCAGGTCACCGACGCCGCGACGTCGTTCCTGGAGCCCTCCCGGCTGCTGTCCCTCGCAGGCAGCGTGAGCGGCATGGTCCTGTCGATCGCGACGGCCTTCTTCTTCGTGCTCGCCTACGCGATCTTCATGGCGGCCGACGCCGCCCGGTACGCGACCGCGTCCCGCGTCTTCGGCGCCACGCACGCGGAGCAGATCGGTCGCGCGACGCGGTTCAGCACCGGGGTGCGCCGCTACTTCGTGGTCAACGCGACCTTCGGTGCGATCGTCGCGATCGTCGACGGCTTCGCGCTCGCGCTGCTCGGCGTCCCCGCCCCGGTCGTGTGGGCGATCCTCGCGTTCGTCACCAACTTCATCCCGAACATCGGGTTCGTGCTCGGCCTGGTCCCGCCGCTCGTCATGGCGTTCGTCGTCGGCGGCTGGCCCCTGGCCCTGGCCGTCGCGGCCGTCTACTGCGTCGTGAACGTGGTGCTCCAGGTGCTCGTGCAGCCCAAGTTCGTCTCCGACGCCGTCAGCCTCAGCCTCACGCTGAGCTTCATGTCCGTGGTCTTCTGGACCTTCGTCATCGGCCCGCTCGGCGCCATCCTCGCGATCCCGCTCACCCTGCTGGTGCGGGCGCTCGTCCTCGAGGGCGACCCGCGCACCGTGTGGCTCCGGTGGCTCTCGGGCGACGACGTCACGCCCCAGGACGAGCGCCCCGCCACCCCGATGCCCGGCGCCGTCGCCGATGCCCCCGCCGAACCTGCCCCCTCGCACCCCGCCGTGGACCGGGTCCGGCACGCGCTGGACGGCGCCGGCGCGGACGGCGACATACGTTGGCTCGACGACCACGCCACCACCGCCGCACGGGCCGCCGAGGCCCTCGGTGTCCCCGTCGGCGCCATCGCGAACTCGCTGGTCTTCACGCTCGACGACGAGCCGGTGCTCGTCCTGACGAGCGGCGCCCACCGCGTCGACACCGAGTTCCTGGGCTCCCGCCTCGGCGGCCGGCTCGCGCGGGCGAGCAAGGAGACCGTGCGCGACGCCACCGGCCAGGTGATCGGCGGCGTCGCGCCCGTGGGCCATCCCGCCCCCGTGCGCACGCTCGTCGACGTCGACCTCCGGGGCCACGACGTCGTGTGGGCCGCGGCGGGGCACGCGCGGACCGTGTTCCCGACGTCCTACGACGAGCTGGTGCGGATCACGGGCGGCACGCCGACGCCGGTCGTGCCGCCCGCGGAGTGAATCCGGCTGTCCTCGGGCACGGGTCCGCTCAGTAGCCCAGCGCGTCCAGGGCGGCGTCCGCCATCGCGCTCTCGCCGCGCGCGTTCGGGTGCACGGGCACCACGTTCGTGCCGAACAGCAACGGTTCCACCCAGCGCTCGCCGGCCGGGGCGCAGGCGTCGCGGCCCTCGCTGCGCTCCGCGAGGTCGACGAACGTCGCCCCCGCCTCGTCGGCGGCCCGCTCGATGACGCCGTTGAGCGTGGCCTGCAGGTCGCGCAGGTAGGGCACGTCGCCCGCCGCGACGGGGAGCTTGGAGAAGCACCCCTTCTCCGCGGGCACGATCCACGGGTAGCCGAGGATCGCGACGTCGGCGTGCGGCGCCCGGGCCTTGATGTCCTCGAGCGCCTGCCGGACGGCCGGGTACGTGGACTCCTCGACCTGGTCGGTGAAGCGGTCGCCGTAGGTGCGCTCGCACGGGTTGCCGCGCCCGGCCGTGACGGCGCCGGCCGAGCCGCAGGCCAGCAGCGCGCCGATGAACGTGCTGTTGTCGTTGCCGCCGATGGTGAGCGTGACCAGGTCGGCGTCCTCGGTCACGGCGTCGAGCTGCGGCGCGACGCCCGGATACTGGGCCTTGCCGAGGTCCTTGGTCTGGGCCGCCCCGCAGGTGACGTCCACCAGGTCCGCGCCGAGACGGTCGGCGACGAAGTGCGGGTAGTTCAGCGTCGTGCGCAGGCAGGCGAGCGGGGCGTCGGGATCGGGCGGAAGGATGCCCGACCCGGCCGAGTACGAGTCGCCGAGGGCGACGTACCGCACCGGATCAGGCGCCGCTCCGGCGGGTGCCGCGACGGCGACGACGCCGGCGGCGGCGAGCGCGGCGGCGGAGGCCGCGGCGAGGGCGGTACGGCGAGTGCGACGTGCGAGGTGCATGACAACTCCCTTGTGTGTCCGCAGGCGCTCGACGGTGAACGCCGAGACCGAGTATCACGACGTGCGACGGCGTCTACCAGACGACGCGCCGACGATCCTTGCCCCCGGCACCCGCCCTGCCGGTCGCCGGGCCGCGGCTAGCGTGGTGAGAGCGCCCCGCTCCCCGAGCGGGACCGCACCCGACCACCCACGACCACGCGACCGAGGGGCACGACGATGGCTCACGGCGACATCACGCACATCGACATCCCGGTGACGGACAAGGAACGCGCCAGAGGCTTCTACTCCGGCCTGTTCGGCTGGCAGATCGAGGCACCGCCCGGGTTCGAGGACTACCCGATGTGGCGGGCACCCAACCAGATCAGCGGGGGCGGGCTGGCGCCGCGCGGCGACGGGTTCGACCAGCCCCGCAGCTACGTCGAGGTCGACTCCATCGACGAGACCCTCGCCCGGGTGCGCGAGCTGGGCGGCACGGTGCTCATGGAGAAGTCCGAGATCAGCCCCACCAGCTGGTGGGCCGTGCTGGAGGACCCGGACGGCAACCGGATCGGCCTCTACGAGGGCACGACGGACGCCGGCTGAGCCGACCGGGGCCGGCTTCTCGGCGCCTCAGCGGGCGAACAGGGCGCCTCCGTCGGGGTCGCCCTCCCGCCGCGGGTGCAGCGCCGACGGGGCCGGCCACGGCAGCGCGAACCGCTCGACGGCGACGTCGATCGCGCCGAGGTCGTCGGTCTGCACGACGACGCGGTCGGGCGTGACCTCGACGAGCTTCACGCGCAGCGGCTCGTCGTCGTCGCGCTCGAGCGTCCAGACGTCGGCCATCCACGACAGCCCGGTCGACTCGAGCGCCTCCTCGGCATCCGTCCAGTCGAGCGGCCCGCTCACGTCCCGACCGAGCAGCGACACGGCGACCCAGCCGTCGCCCTCGGGGCGCAGCCAGCCCAGCGCCTCGCGGTCGTCGGGGCGGCGGTGCTCGATCCAGTCCGCGGGCAGGGGGTTCTCCGGCGCAGGCATGTCGGCACCGTAGGCGACGGCGCGCGGGCTCCGCGAGCGGAATCCCGGACTACCTCGCGGGTTCCGGTGCTACCTCGCGGAGATCGGTGCTACCTCGCGGGTTCCGGTGCTACCTCGCGGGTTCCGGTGCTACCTCGCGAGGTCGGCGCGACCGTCGGCGAGGCCGCGGGCGTAGGCCTCCGCGCTGCCCTCACGGAACAGGTCGTCGGCGCTGGGGCGCACCAGCGTGCGGGCACCGGGGCCGTCGGCCTCCGGCCCCTCCCCCGCGCGGACGTGCCGCGCGAGGCCGCGCACCACCGCGACGGGTCGGCCGTCCGCCTTGCCGCGCACCAGCTCCGAGGCGGCTGCGACCTCGTCC